>NZ_JABXEM010000193.1:0-23052 GCF_013372595.1 Myxococcus sp. AM011 | reverse complement strand
CCCCAGGACGCCCCTGTCGACGCCTCCCCCGCCGACGAAGCCCCCGCGTCCGAGGATGACCTCAACCGGGTGGTGGAGGTTCGCGTCGAAGGCAACAAGCGCGTGGAGGCGGAGGCCATCCGTCGCGCCTTGCGCACCAAGGTCGGCCAGCCCCTGGCGTCCGCCCGGAGCGCCGAGGACCTCCGGGCCGTGTGGGCCCTGGGGTACTTCCAGAACGTGGAGCTGCTCGTGCAGCGGCTGCCGCGCGGTGTCGCCTACGTCGTCCGCGTCGAGGAGCGGCCCATCGTCCGGTGGGTGACGCTCCAGGGCAACGAGGAGCTGAGCCGGGACGACCTGAAGGAAGAAATCGAGGCCAAGCCCAACACGATTCTGGAGCTGGAGACCGTGCGCAGCACGGTGAAGAAGATCCAGGCCAAGTACGTGGAGAAGGGCTTCTTCCTCGCCGAGGTCAAGTACCAGATCAAGCCCAACGAGGGCGGCAGCGTCGACGTGCTCATCATCATCAACGAGCACGCCAAGGTGATGGTGAAGCAGATCACCTTCATCGGCGCGGAGAAGGTCTCTCCGGCGGAGCTCAAGGAGACGATGATCACCCGCGAGGGTGGCTTCCTCTCCTTCTTCTCGGGTGAGGGCACCTACCGCGAAGAAGCGTTCCAGCGCGACCTGGCCGTCATCCAGATCGCCTACTACGACCGCGGCTTCATCAACGTCAAGATCGACAAGCCCACGGTCCAGCTCAGCGCGGACAAGCGCTACATCTACATCACCCTGCGCATCACCGAGGGCGAGCCCTACGACATCGGGAAGATCGACTTCTCCGGAGACCTGCTCTCCGACGTGTCGAAGGAGCAGATGGCCAGGCTGATGAAGTCGACGCCGGGCCAGCGCTTCAACCGCTCGCAGCTGTCGCAGGACATCCTGGGCCTGTCGGACGTCTACTTCGACCGGGGCTTCGCGTACGCGAACATCAACCCCGTCACCAGCGTCAACGCGGACAACCGCACGGTGGACCTGACCTTCGACGTGCAGAAGGGCCCCCAGGTCACCATCGAGCGCATCGACGTCGTCGGCAACAGCAAGACGCGCGACAAGGTCATCCGCCGCGAGCTGCGCGTGTACGAGGGCGAGCTCTACAGCGGCACCGGTGTGCGCCGCAGCAAGGAGCGCGTCACCGCGCTGGGCTTCTTCGAGACGGTGGAAATCACCCAACGCGCGGGAAGCACCGACGACACCATCGTCCTCCAGGTGGAGGTGAAGGAGAAGGCCACCGGTACCTTCCAGGTGGGCCTGGGCTTCTCCAACGTGGAGAACTTCATCTTCACGGCGCAGATCTCCCAGAACAACTTCCTGGGCTGGGGCCAGAGCGTCTCCGCGTCCGCGCAGATTTCAGGCCTGCGCTCCCTGGTGCAGCTGTCGTTCTATGACCCGTACTTCCTGGACACCAACTACCTGTTGTCCGCGGAGTTCTTCCGCGTCCAGGCCGACTACGACGGCTTCATCCGCAACTCCACCGGTGGCACCATCTCCATCGGCTACCAGTTCATCGACGACCTGCTCGGCACCATCGGCTACACCCGTGAGTGGGTGAACGTGGAGGCGGGCTCGAACCTGGGCGCCGTGCTCCTGGCCAACCAGTTCCTGTCCGGCACCACCAGCGCGGCGCGCCTGTCGCTGTCGTTCGACCGCCGAGACAACCGCCTGTTCCCGTCGCGCGGCTTCATCCACTACGGCTCGGTGGAGCTGGCCCCGGACTTCCTGGGCGGCACGTTCCTCTTCAACCGGTACACGGCCTACTCGCGCCTGTACTTCCCGATGCCGCTGGGCTTCGTCTTCAAGACCAACGCCACCATCGGCTACATCCAGCAGCTCGACTCGAACAAGCCGCTGCCCATCTCCGAGCTGTACTACGTCGGTGGCATCAACAGCGTCCGCGGCTACTACCTGCGCAGCATCAGCCCCTCGGTGAAGGTGCCCCGCTCCGGCAACCCGGACGCCACCGTCACGGACTTCCTCGTCGGCGGCAACAAGCAGCTCGTCTTCAACTTCGAGCTGGAGTTCCCCATCTTCGAGAAGGCCGGCCTGAGAGGCGTGCTCTTCTATGACGCGGGCAATGCTTTCGGCTCGAACGAGCGCTTCTTCCAGGACCGACAGGACAAGCTGCCGCTCGGCCTGTTCCACTCCGCGGGCTTTGGCTTCCGCTGGTTCAGCCCCATCGGCCCCTTGCGCTTCGAGTGGGGCATCCCGCTGACCAGGCGGCCGGAAGACGACCGGATTCTGTTCGAGTTCACTATCGGCAACTTCTTCTGATAAGCCGTCGTCCGTCGTCCCGGCCCCGCCCTGGCGGGAAGGGTTGAACAAGCCCGGGCGTCTGACGTCGGACCCTGTACCCTTCCCTGAGGAGCTGTTGAACATGTCGCTTCGCACCACTGTCGCGGCCATGGCCGCCGTCCTGTCGCTTGCCCTGCCGGTGGCCGCCTCGGCCGCCGACCTGAAGGTCGCCTACGTGGACCTCCAGCGCGTCCTTCTCGAGGTGGACGACGGCAAGGCCGCCAAGGCTCGCCTCCAGAAGTGGCTGGAGGGCAAGCAGAAGGAAATCGACGCCGAGCAGACCGCGCTGCGCACGGAGAAGGAGACGCTGGACAAGCAGGCCAGCGCGATGACTCCCGACGTCCGTGCCCAGAAGGAAGCGGACCTGCAGCGCAAGGTGATGGTGCTCGCCCAGAAGTGGGAGAAGAGCCGCGGCGAGGCCGCCACCAAGGAGCGCCAGGAGATGGAGCCCATCATCAACAAGATCGACCAGGTGGTGGCGTCCATCGCCCAGCGGGACGATCTGGGCATGGTCCTGGACAAGCGCGACTCGGGCATCGTCTTCGCGAAGGCCCAGTACGACATCTCCAACGAAGTGATTCGCTCGTACAACAGCTCGAAGACGACGAAGACGACGGCGGCGAAGGACGCCCCGACGAAGTAATCGGCTCCACGTGAAGACCTCCCCCGCACCCCGACGGCTCGGGGAGCTCGCCGCCCAAGTCGGGGGAGAGCTCCTCGGTGACCCCGAGCAGCTCATCCACGGACTCAACGGGCTCGAGGAAGCCAGCCCGGGAGACGTGTCCTTCTACGGAAACACGCGCTACCGCCGCCAGTTCGAGGCCACGAAGGCCTCGGCCGTGCTGGTCGGCGGTGACGCTTCGCCTCGCGAGGGCGTGGCGCTGGTGCGTGTCTCCAACCCGCACCTCGCCTACGCGAAGCTGCTGCGGCTGTTCCATCCGGCCAACCGTCCCGTGCCTGGAGTCCGTCCCGGCGCGCACGTCCATCCGGAAGCCACCATCCACCCCGAGGCCACGGTGCTCGCCGGAGCCTGTGTGGAAGCGGGCGCCCGCGTGGGCGCGCGCAGCGTGCTGTACCCCGGTGCCTATCTGGGGGAGCACGCCACGGTGGGCGAGGACAGCGTGCTGCACCCCAACGTCACGGTGCGCGAGCGCTGCGTCATCGGCAACCGCGTCATCCTGCACGCGGCCAGCGTGGTGGGCGCGGACGGGTTCGGCTTCGCCTTCAACCCCGAGGGGGAAGAGGGGCCGGAGCACTTCAAGATTCCCCAGGTCGGCAACGTCCGCATCGAGGACGACGTCGAGGTGGGCGCCTGCACCTGCATCGACCGCGCGACGGTGGGCGAGACGGTGGTGGGGCGGGGCAGCAAGCTCGACAACCTGGTTCAGATTGCCCACAACGTGCGCGTGGGGCCCATGTCGCTCATCTGCGCGCAGGCGGGCGTGTCCGGCTCGGCGGAGATTGGCACCGGCGTGGTGCTGGCCGGCCAGGTGGGCGTGGTGGGCCACATCCGCGTGGGCGACCTGGCCAAGGTCGGCGCCCAGTCCGGCGTGGCGCATGACGTCCCGGACGGGCAGGTGGTGAGTGGCAGTCCCGCGATTGCCCACCGCGAGTGGCTGCGTGCCAGCGCGGCGTCGGGGCAGGTGGCGGACATGCTCAAGGAAATGCGGGCCCTGCGCCGCAGGGTGGAGCAGCTCGAAAAGGCGAAGGGGGAGTGATGGACATCGGTGAAATCCAGAACCTGCTGCCGCATCGGTATCCGTTCCTCCTGATTGACCGGGTGGTGGAGATTGTTCCCGGCCAGAAGATCACGGCCTACAAGAACGTCACCATCAACGAGCCCTTCTTCAACGGCCATTTCCCGGGGCACCCGGTGATGCCCGGGGTGCTCATCCTGGAGGCGCTCGCCCAGGCTTCGGCCATCCTTGCGTATAAGAGCGAGAACATGGACCCGACCCAGAAGGTGACCTACCTGATGGGCGTGGACGGCGCTCGCTTCCGCAAGCCGGTGGTGCCGGGAGACAGGCTGCAGCTCCTCATCGAGGTGCTGCGACACAAGGGCGCCGTGTGGAAGACGAAGGGCACGGCGACCGTGGATGGCGTGAAGGTCGCCGAAGGCGAGTTCCTGGCCACCGTGGTGGACAAGAACAAGGACGCTGGAGCGGCAGAGGGCGCGGCGTCCTGACCGCGAGCTGGCGAGGCAGAGGAAACGACATGGCTCAGGTTCATCCCTCCGCGGTGGTTCACCCCGATGCGCGTCTGCACGACACGGTCGAGGTGGGGCCCTTCTCGGTCATTGGTCCCCAGGTGACGATTGGCGAGGGCTCCCGCGTGGGGCCCCACGTCGTCATCGAGGGCCGCACCACGCTCGGCGCGCGCAACCGCATCTTCCAGTTCTCCTCGGTGGGAGCGGACCCGCAGGACTTGAAGTACGCGGGCGAGGACACCGAGCTCACGCTCGGCGACGACAACACGATTCGCGAGTTCGTCACCCTGCACAAGGGCACGGCGGGCGGCGGCGGGGCCACGCGCGTCGGCAACGGCAACCTCTTCATGGCCAACAGCCATGTGGCCCACGACTGCATCGTCGGAGACGGCTGCCGCATCGGCAACGGGTCCGCGCTCGCGGGCCACGTGACGATGGAGGACCACGTCATCATCAGCGGCCTGGCGGCGGTGCACCAGTTCACCCGCCTGGGCAGGTTCGCCTTCATCTCCGGTGGCGCCATGGTGACCATGGACATCCCCCCGTACGCCACGGCGCAGGGCGACCGGGCGGAGCTGGTGGGGCTCAACACCGTGGGCCTGGAGCGCGGAGGCTTCTCCAAGGAGCAGATCGAGCGCATCAAGGAGGCCCACCGCATCCTGTTCCGCTCGAAGCTGGGGCTCCAGGACGCGATGGCGCGGCTGCGCACGGAGCTGGCGGGCCACCCGGAGGTCGACCACCTGGTGGCCTTCATCGCGCAGAGCAAGCGCGGGCTGACGCGTTGAGCGGACTGAAGCGCTAAGCTGCGAACATGGCGCTTGTACTCCCGGACAGTAGAATCGGCCTTATCGCGGGCAACGGGCAGCTTCCGTTCCTCTTCGCGCGCGCGGCGAAGGCACGGGGGCTGGAGGTGGTGGCCGTGGCGCACCGGGGGGAGACAGACCCGGCGCTGGCCTCCGAGGTCGCTTCGCTGACCTGGGTGCGCGTGGGGCAGGTGAACCGCATCCAGAAGGCCTTCCGGGCCGGAGCGGTGAACCAGGCGGCCATGGCGGGCGGAATCGGCCGGGTGAAGGCGCTGAAGGACGCGCGTCCGGACCTGGGGGCCATGCGCATCATCTCCCGCCTGCGCAGCTTCCGGGACGACGCGCTCCTGCGCGCCGTGGCGGCGGACTTCGAGTCACATGGCATCACCATCATCTCCCCCACGGACTTCCTGGGCGAGGTGCTGTGCCCGGAAGGTCACCTCGCGGGGCCTCCGCTGCGCTCAGTGCAATCTCAGGACGTCGCGCTCGGACGCGAAGTCGCCGTGCTGCTGGGGCAGGCGGATGTGGGCCAGACGGTGGTGGTCCACGAGGGCCACGTCCTCGCGCTGGAGGCCGTGGAGGGCACCGACGAGGCCATCCGTCGCGGCGGTCGCCTGCTGGGTGGGCCGGGCGCGGTGGTGGTGAAGCGCTGCAAGCCGCAGCAGGACCTGCGCTTTGATTTGCCCGCCGCCGGGCCCCGCACGCTGGAAGTGATGAAGGAAGTGGGCGCGAAGGTGCTGGCGCTGGAGGCGGGGCGCACCGTGCTGCTGGATGCGCCGGAGCTCTTCGCGGGCGCGCGCGCCGCGGGCATCACCCTCGTCGGCGTGTCCTGAGCAAGCCTCTGGTGGAGAGCAGGTAGGAAGCCGGAGCATGCCTCCCCGGCTGCCCCTGGAAGTGGGTGCGCGCGGGTGAATTCCGTCGCGCCCGGCGCGTCTTGCTCGCGAAGCATTTCCTCGCGGGAAGCATCCGCCTACCCTGTCTCGGTGGAATCCACCCATCCGGACCGCTGTTGCACGCGGCCCGTGACGCCGGAGGTCGACGCCGCGCCATGAATGCCCGCCTGGTACTAGTGCTCAGTCTCGTCGCCGCAACTCCGCTTCCCGCGTTCGCCGACGCCATCCGGGTGTCCCTGGAGGGCCGGGCCGCGGTGGGTGAGGCGCTCCCGGCATTGCTCGTGCACATCGACGAGCCGATTGCCGGCTTCGAGGTGAAGCTCAAGCGCGGCGACGGGAAGGTGGTCGAGGTGAAGGGCGGGGGAAAGCCGGGAATCACCCGGCGCATCGAGCTGGAGCAGCCCGAGGGTCGCTTCCATTACGAGGGCGAGCTGGTGGTGCGCTTCCCCAACGCCGAGTCGGGCAGCATGCCGCTGTCCTTCGACACGGAGCTCAACGGACCGCTGCGGTTGGACGTGCGCTCGGAGGACGTGGACGTCGCGGGGCGCAAGCTTCGCTTCCAGCTCTCGCGTCCCGCGGGCCGCGTGGAGCTGACGGTGCTGATGGACACGGGAAAGAAGGCCTTCGAGGGCGAGGTGCCCTTCAAGGGCGAGCCAGCGGGCACGCCGCTTCCCCTGAGCTGGCCACCCGCCGAGGGCCGGGTGATGAAGATTTCTCTCCGAGCCTTCGACACATCGGACTTCTACACGGGCGTGGACCTCTTCCCCTGGCGAGTGGACATTCCCCACGAAGAGGTGGGCTTCGCCTCGGGCCGCGCGGACATTCCCGCCGCGGAGCGCGGCAAGCTGGACAGGAGCCATGCGTTGATTGCGGAGGCGCTGGCGAAATACGGCCGCTTCGCGGCGGTTCGTCTGTACGTCCTGGGGCACACGGACACCGTGGGCGCCACGGCGGACAACCGGGAGCTGTCGCTCAAGCGGGCCCGGAGCATCGCCGCGGCCTTCCGTCAGCGCGGGCTGAAGGTGCCAATTTTCTACGAGGGGTTTGGTGAGGAGTCGCCAGCGGTGCGGACTCCGGACGAGACGGCGGAGGCAGGCAACCGCCGGGCCGAATACATCATCGCGGTGGAGGACCCGACGCTGGACGGGGCGCCCTTCTCGCCGCGGTGGAGGAAGCTGTAGCGGACGCGAAGACGTGACGAGGAGGCGACGGATGGACGGATTCCAACGGTGGGCCTGGGGCGTGGTGGGTATCTCGCTCCTGGCGGGGGCGGGCTGCGCGCATCAGGCGCCGCTCGCCGTGAGGCGGGAGGTGGAGGCGGACAAGTGCACGCTGATTCAATCCGTACTGAAGGAACCGACGCCGTCGCGCATGGTGGAGGAAATCGCCGCGCAGGGCCGCCACGAGCCCACCCCGGTGCGGGTGTACGTGCGGCGCCCCGAGCAGTCCATGCTGGAGCGCTTCTTCGAGGGAGACGAGCCCCGCTGCGGCGACGCCACCTTCAAAGTCGTGCAGGAGAGCGTCCTCGACGCGGTGGTGGTGTACCTGCAGGAGGTGCGAGAGGGCTACGCGTACGACGCGCGCCGCTCCGGGCCGGACGAGCTCACCCTGGAAGGCACGCCGCAGGGCACGCTGAAGCGCGCGGGCCCGCAGTGGGTCGCGGGCAAGTGAGTTACTTCAGCAATTCCTTGGCGCCGTCCGCGATGAACTGCACGGCGATGGCGGCGAGGATGAGCCCCATGACGCGCTCGACGATGGCGACCCCGGACTGACGCAGCACCCGCTGCACGAGGCCGGAGGCGCGCAGGATGAAGTAGCTGGCCACGAAGGTGAGGATGATGGCCGCCAGCACCGGAAGGGTGGCGGTCATCGAGTTGCCTCGGGCCATCAACACCATGGCGGTGGCAATGGCCCCGGGGCCCGACAGCAGTGGAATGGCCAGCGGGACGATGGCCACGTCCTCCTTCACCGCGCCTTCCTGCTCCTCCGTGGGCGTGGTGCGCGTCGCGGAAGGCCGGGCGCGGAGCATGTCCAGCGAGGTGATGAGCAGGAGGATTCCGCCCGCGACGCGGAAGGCCCCCAGCGACACGCCGAACACCTTGAAGATGATGGTGCCGAAGAGGGCGAAGAACGTCATCAGCCCGCACGCCACCAGACACGCGCGCAGCGCCGTGCGGTGGATCTTCTCCTTCGAGTCCCCGGACGTCATCGCCAGGAACAGCGGCACCACGCCGATGGGGTCCACCACGAAGAAGATGGCCGGCAGCGCGACGAGGAATTGCGCCAGGTAGACCTTCATCACCGCACGCCCTTCCTCGCTACACCGTGAGGCGCAGCTTCCACACCATGGTGAGGGCTTCGGCGAAGATCTTCTTGTTCATCTTCGAGTGACCCACGCGCCGGTCCTCGAAGATGATGGGCACCTCGCGCACGGTGAAGCCGTTCTTCAGCGTGCGGTAGGTGAGCTCAATCTGGAACGCGTAGCCGGTGCTGTGCACGGCATCGAAGTCGATGGCCTCCAGCACCCGGCGGTGGAAGCACTTGAAGCCGCCCGTCAAATCGGAGACGCCCACGCCCAGAATCGTGCGGGCGTAGAGGCTGCCGCCGCGGCTGATGACCTGTCGGCCCACGCCCCAGTTCACGGTGCCGCCGCCGGTGACGTAGCGCGAGCCCAGCACCAGGTCGGAGCCCGCCTCGGCCGCGTCCAGCAGGCTGGGCAGGTAGCGCGGGTCATGGCTGAAGTCCGCGTCCATCTCCAGGATGTACGTGTAGCCCTCGGCCAGGGCCCAGCGGAAGGCGGCGAGGTAGGCGCGACCCAGGCCCTCCTTCTTCTCGCGGTGGAGGACGCGCACGCGCGGCTCCTTCGCCGCGAGCTGGTCGGCCAGCTGCCCCGTGCCGTCGGGCGAGTTGTCATCGACGACGAGGATATCGACGCGGGGGTCGGCCTTGAGCACCGCCAGGGTGATGGCCTCGATGTTTTCCCGCTCGTTGTAGGTGGGGATGCAGACCAGCGCAGGGTTCATGGCCGGGCCGACATACCCTAAATGGCGCGCGGGGGCAGTAGCTCCATCACGGACTCCGCTGCCCGGGTGGCGGCCCCTGCCTCGCCCAGCCGCCCCCGCACCTCCGCCAGGCCCTTGAGCATCTCCTCCCGGGGGGCTCCCGGGCTCCACACCCGGCGGACCTCGTCCGCGATGCGCTCGGGCGTCATCTCCCCCTGGATCAGCTCAGGCACCACGCGCCGGCCCGCCAGCAGGTTGATGAGGGACACGAAGGCCACCTTCAGCATCAGCCGGCCCACCCAGTACGTGATGAGGGACACCCGGTAGATGACGACGAGGGGGCGCTGCATCAGTCCGGCTTCCAACACGGCTGTACCGGAGGCGACTATCGCCGCGTCGCTGGCGCCCACGACTTCCGGGGCTCGCCCGTCCACCAGCACGGGGGTCAGCCCGCTGCCCGCGAAGCGCGAGGCCACCTCCTCGCGAGGGATGGTGGGGGCCACGGGGACCACGACCTGGAGCCCGGGGCGCTCGGCGGACAGGCGCTTCGCGGCTTCCACCATGGTGGGCAGGAGCCTGCGAATCTCGCTCATCCGGCTGCCCGGCAAGAGCGCGAGCGTGGGGGCGTCCTTCGCCAGGCCCAGCTGTTCGCGGAAGGCGACGGCGGTGTCGGGGGCGGGGACCTGCTCGACGACGGGGCTGCCCACGTAGCGGGCGCTCACTCCGGCCTCGCGGTAGAAGGCCTCCTCGAACGGGAGGATGCACAGCATCCGGTCCACCAGCCGTTTGATGGTGCGGACCCGGCCCCGGCGCCACGCCCAGATCATCGGCGAGATGTAATAGGCGATGGGGATGCCCTGGGCCTTGAGCTTCTCGGCCAGCCGCAGGTTGAAGTCGGGGATGTCCACGAGGATGGCCACGTCGGGGCGGCGCTCGGCGGCGGCGTGGGCCAGGCCCTTCATGATTTGGAGGATGCGTGGAATCCGGGGGAGCACCTCGGTGATGCCCATGACGGACACCTCGCGGGCGTCGAAGAGCAGCTCCACCCCCCGGGCGGCCAGGCGCGAGCCGCCCATGCCAAAGAAGGTGAGGTCCGGGCGTTGGGCCTGGAGGGCGGCGACGAGCTCTGCGGCGTGTGCGTCGCCGGAGGCCTCGCCTGCCACGACGAGGATTCGGGGCGGGGGCGTCATGTGAGGGGGGCGCATCGTACCCTGATGCAAGCCAGGGTGAAGGTGTAGACTGCGCTACCCTTGAAGACGCTTCTGCTCGCCGAGAGCCATCCCCCCACGCTCGAACACCTGACGGGTCTGCTCTCCCAGGCCGGGTATTCCGTGCGCGCGGTGAATGACCCTATCGCGGTGCTGGAGCATTTCGCGGCGGACAACCCGGATGTGATGGTGTTGTCGGTGGACCTTCCCCGAGTGGAAGGCATTCACGTGGTGCATCTCATCCGAGGGCACAGCCAGGGCGGGCGGGTGCCGATTGTCGCCATCGACAAGGGGCACCTGGGCCGGGCGCGCGGCGTGAATTCCGTGCTGGACCTCAAGGTGAATGCGTACGTGGCGGACCCGCTCAAGCCGGGCGAGCTGGTGCCTCGCCTGGAGTCGCTGGTGCGCGCGGCGCAGGCGGTGCAGCTGACGGGACTCGCGTCGACGCTGTCACGTCCGGCGGTGAACAGCGGCGACTTGAAGGGCTATCCGCTGCCCGGGCTCCTGCACTCCATCCACCGACTGCGGAGGGATGGTGTGCTGGTGGCGGCGCACCGAGGCCTGAGTCGGCGGGTGTACTTCCTGCGCGGTGGGCCGGTGAGCTTCGACTCGTCGGCGAAGGAGGACTCGCTTCCGCGCTACCTCGTCGAGCGCAAGCTGGCGACGGCGGCGCAGGCGGAGCGGGTGTTGGAGGCGCTGGCCTCCGGGTTGCGCATCGGCGCGGCGCTGGCGGACGCGGGGGTGGAGGCGGCGGGGGAGGAGTTGTCGCAGTTGTTGCGGGACTACACGCGCGACAAGCTGGCGCGGCTGCTGGGCATGCGAGAGGGCCGGTATGCCTTCTACTCCGGCGACGAGTTCACCACCGAGGTCGCCTCGGTGGATCTGCCTCCCCTGGCGCAGATACTCGAGGGCGCGCGGCGCTGCTTCCCGTTGAAGGTGATGGCGGCGTCGTTGAGAGCGAACCTGGGGGAGTACCCGGTGCGCTCGGCCGACTTCGGACGGGACTTGCAGGCCATGGCGCTGGACACGGACGACATCAAGATCGCCATGCAGGTCAATGGCCGCATCGTCCTGAAGGAGCTGCTCGCGCACGGGCGGGGCGAGCTGAGCGCGGCGTACTCGCTCTTGTGGTTCTTGAAGCTGACGGGTGGGGTGACGTTCTCCGCGACGCCGGTGGCGACGGGGGCGGACGTGCTGTCGGCGGCGGTGGTGCCGGACAGGATTGGACCGCGCAAGCGCAAGTCGTTGCCGGTGGAGACGGCGGCGTCGTTGCGTGAGGAGGCGGTGCGCATCATCACCCGCAGCTACTTCGGCAGCCTGGGGTTGGACATCGCGGCGGACGCGGAGGCGGTGGAGCGCGCGTACCACGAGACGGCGATGCGCTTTCATCCGGACACGCTCGCCGAGTTCGACATCTCAGACTTGAAGGACCTGTTGGACTCGGTGCAGGAGAAGCTGTCGGCGTCGTACCGCGTGCTGAGCGTGGAGGAGAAGCGCAAGGCGTATCTCCAGTACCTGTTCAGCAAGCTGGACGTGGGGCGGAACACGGCGGTGGTGGTGGACGCGGAGATTGCGCTGCGCCGGGGTGAGTCCGCGCTGAAGCGGCGCGACTTCCTGTCGGCGATGCATGCGTTCGAGGAAGCGGTGTCGCTCAACCCGCGCGAGCCGGAGTACTACTCCTTCCTTGCCTGGGCGACGTACCAGGCATCGGGCGGTCCCCTGGTTCAACGGGCGCAGAAGGCGCAGAAGGTCTTGAAGAAGGCGCTGTCATTGGGGCCATATGTGGAGCGGCTGCACATCATCGCGGCCATCATCGACACGGACCTCGGGGACGCGCCGTTGGCTCGGAAGAAGCTGCTGAAGGTGCTGGAGTACAACCCGTACTCGCAGCTGGCGAAGGCGGCGTTGCGCAAGGTGGGACGGTAGGGAATGCGGCGGACCCTGTTGCGACTGTTGCGCTATGCGCGCCCGCATGTGGCGGTGCTGGCGGTGGCGTTCGTGTGCATGGCGGTGGTGGGGTTGGCGACGGGGGCGTACGCGTACCTCACGGGCCCCGCGCTGCGCTTCCTGTTGTCGGGAGGCGAGGGCGGCTTCACCGGTGCGGCCCGCGTGCCGTGGCTGTCGAGCCTGTCGCGCGACGCGGCGCTGTGGGGCTTCCCGCTGGTGATGGTGGTGGTGGGCGCGGTGAAGGGCGTGGGGTACCTGGGCCAGTTCTACTTCATGGGCCTGTTCGCGCAGCGGGTGGTGAAGGACGTGCGGCGCGAGCTGTTCACGAAGCTCACGTCCTTGTCCCCCGCGCAGCTCGCGCGCGAGCGGCAGGGTGATTTGCTCAGCCGGTTCACCTCGGACGTCACGGCGGTGGAGGCGGCGGCGATGTACACGGTGGGCTCGTACCTGCGCGACAGCCTCCAGGTCATCATCCTGGCCGGAGTGGCGCTGTCGATGAGCCCGCTGTTGGGTGGCTTGATGCTGGTGGTGATTCCGCTGGCGGCGCTGCCCGCGTCCAGGCTGACGCGCAAGGTGTTGAAGGGCACGCGAGAGGGGCAGACGCAACTGGGTCACCTGGCGGGCCAGCTCCACGAGGGGCTGGGCGGGCTCAGGACGATTCAGGCCTTCAACGGGCAGTCCGCGGAACTGGCGCGCTTCGCCTCGCACGCGAAGGCACACGAGGACGCGGTGGTGGGCGCGGCGTGGGCGCGAGGCGCGGTGCCGGGGGTGATGGAGGTCCTGGCGGCCGCGGCGCTGGCGGGGGCGCTGGCCTACGCGGCGAGCGCGCGGCTGATGGAGCCGGAGGCCCTGTTGTCGCTGCTGACGGCGGTCATCCTGGTGTACCAGCCCGTGAAGGACCTGGGCCGGGTGACGCAGTTCGCGATGCAGGCGGGCGCCGCCGGTGAGCGGCTGTTCGCGCTGTTGGATTTGAAGCACCCGGTGCTGGATGCGCCGGACGCGGTGCCGGCGCCTCCCCTGTCGAGCGCCATTCGGTTGGAGGACGTGCGCTTCGCATACGGAGACCGTCCCGCGCTGGATGGGGTGACGTTGGAGCTGAAGTCGGGTCAGGTGACGGCGCTGGTGGGTGGCAGTGGCGGCGGCAAGAGCACGGTGACGACGCTGCTGCTGCGCTTCGAGCGTCCGCAGTCGGGCCGGCTGCTGCTGGATGGCGTGGACATGGACCGCTACACGGCGGCGAGCCTCCGCGAGCAGCTCGCGCTGGTGACGCAGGAACCGTTGTTGTTCCAGGGCTCGGTGCTGGAGAACCTGCGTTACGCGAGGCCGGAGGCGACGCGCGAGGACGTGGAGGCGGCGGCGAGGGTCGCCAACGCGGACGGGTTCATCCGGGCGTTGCCGCAGGGCTACGACACGCGCATCGGTGAGCGGGGCGTGACGCTGAGCGGAGGGCAGCGGCAGCGCTTGTGCATCGCGCGAGCGGTGTTGGCGCGCGCGAAGGTGCTGATTCTGGACGAGGCCACGAGCAGCCTGGACCCGGAGAGCGAGCGCGAGGTGCAGACCGCGCTGGCGGCGGTGCTGCCGGGGCGTACGGCGCTGGTCATCGCGCACCGGCTGTCGACGGTGGTGAACGCGGACGTGCTCCACGTCATGGAAGCGGGCCGCGCGGTGGAGAGTGGGTCGCACGCGGAGCTGCTCCAGAAGGGTGGTCGCTACGCGGCGCTGTGGCGGATGCAGACGGAGGGGCCTGTCGAGCGAGGCGCCGCGTGAGCGGGTCGCGGGTTTCCAGCGGTGTCGCGCTGCCCAAGGTAGAGGGCGCGACGGTGAGAGCTCAGTCGGCTGCGAGGATGAGTCCGCGCCGTGGAAGCCCTCCCGAGGCGCTTGTGGGTGCCGTGCGATGCCACCCGGCAAGCTCAGGCGGTGGTGGATATGCGCGAGGGCAGCAGGTGCCTTGCGTGGCGGTATGCGCGCTTCACGCAGCAGGCTCGGTCGGTGGTGAGGCGCCGGTGCCGGAGGCGAATCCTCCTCGCGAAGCGGCAGGTCCAGTCAGGCGGGCCGACGGCGAAGTGCCTGATCGGAGCGGAGCATGAACCCGCTTCGCAAGTACGGAGGCAAGGCGGTCCGTGCACTGGCCGGCTTGGTGTTGCTGGTTCTGGGGCTCTGCGGCTTCTTCTCGCTGCCCGCCTCGTACGCGACGTACCCGGTGATTCCGCCGAAGGAGGGCGCGCCGAAGTGGGTCCGGGGCGCGTTCCACGTGCACACCACCCGTTCGGATGGACGAGGCACGCCCCTGTCCGTCGCGCGCGCGGCGAAGGCAGCGGGCCTCGACTTCGTGCTGCTCACGGACCACAACGACTTCACTCCGCCCGCGCCCACGTGGGTGGACGGCGTGTTGCTCGTCCCGGGCATTGAAATCTCCACCTCCGCGGGGCACCTGGTCGCCTTCGGGATGGAGCGCCCCCTGGAGGGCATGAAGCGGTGGATGCCGGCGGGAGACGCCGTGCGCGCCGTGCACGCGGCGGGAGGGACGACGGTCCTCGCGCATCCAGTGCAGCGCCACAACCCGTGGACGGACGCGGAGAGCGCGAGTCAGGCGAAGGGCTTCGAGTTGTACTCGGCGGACACCTTCTTCCGGCACGCGCTGCTCAATCCCGTGAGCCGGTTGTTGCCGGCCGTGGGGGCCTATCTGGCGAACCCGATGCACGGGGTGATGCTGCTCGTCGCGCCAGAGCCCGAGCCCGGTGAGCGCTTCCTGGAGCTGTCACGAGAAGCCCCGCGCCTCGCGTTCTGCGCGCACGATGCCCACGGCCTTCCGTCGTACGAGTCCGTGTTCCGCTCCCTCGCGATGTACCTGCCACCGGAGCAGGTCCCTTCGCCCCTGCCCGAGAACGCGAAGGCGGCGGCGGCGCTGGTGACGGGAGCGCTGCGGGGTGGTGGGGCCGTGTGTTCCTTCCGCGCCCTGGGGGAACCCGAGGGCTTCGCGCTCGAAGGGGTGGACCCCGAGCGCAGGGAGGCTCGGGTGGGGGACGTGCTCAAGGTGCGCCTGCCCGGCCTCCCGGACGTGGACACGGTCCGAGTCGAGGTGTGGGGCGCGGGCCGACTCGGGCCGGACGGGACATCGGTGGAGCTGACGGGGGAGGGCGTGGTGCGGGTGGAGGTGTGGGCAAGGGGGCCAGGGCGCTTCTTCGGCTCTGAATGGCGACCGTGGATTGTCCCGAGCCCCGTGCGTGTACTGCCTCGGGGGCCTGGCATCTGATAGAGGGCCGGGGAGCCGTCCATGCGACTCCTGTACATCCTCGCTACGTATCTTCTCTTCCCGCTGCTCTTCCCGGCGCTCTGCCTGCACCGGAAGACGCGTCATGGCCTATGGCAGCGGCTGGGGTTCTACGCGAAGGGCTCGCTGCCCCCACGAGGCGACGGGCCCGTGGTGTGGTTGCACGGCGCCAGTGCGGGAGACCTGCTGGCGCTGTCCCCCATGTTCGCCCCCCTGCGGGCGCGCTTCCCGGGATGCCAGCTCATCCTGTCGACGATGACGGACAGCGGCCATGCGATGGCGACGGGCCGACTCGCCAAGGACATCGATGGGGTCGTCTACGCGCCGTATGACTTGTGGGGAGCGACGCGCAGGGCGGTGAAGGCGCTCAAGCCGGACGTGTTGGTGCTGGAGTACACGGAGGTGTGGCCCAACCTCATTCGCGCCGCGAAGCGAGGTGGGGCGCGAGTGGTGATGACCAACGGACGCTTCTCTCCGGCGAACGTGGAGCGCTACCGCTGGCTGTTCCGGCTCATCGGCAACCCGCTGAAGGACTTCGACCTGATGTTGATGCGTCACGAGGACGAGGCGCAGCGGGCGAGGAGCCTCGGGGCTCGGCCGGACTGGGTGCTGGTGACGGGGAACACGAAGTTCGACTCGCTGGCCTCGGGGCCGGCGGTGGAGGACGGCGTGTTGCGAGAGGCGCTCGGGCTCCCCGTGGATGCACGGGTGTGGATTGCCGGCAGCACGCACGAGGGCGAGGAGGACGTGTTGCTCGGCGTCTATCGGCGCCTGCTCGTTCGATGGCCGGACCTGCGGCTGGTGATTGCGCCGAGATACGTGGACCGTGCGACCCGAGTGGTGGCGCTGGCGCGTGAGGCGGGCCTGGGGGTTGGCCTCCGCTCGCGGGGCAATCCCGAGCGAGGTCAGGTGGTGGTGCTGGACACCATTGGCGAGCTGTCGCGGGCGTACCGCCTGGCGACGGTGGTCTTCGTGGGCGGTTCGTTCACGAAGCGCGGTGGGCAGAACATCCTGGAGCCCGCGGGACAGGGGAGGCCGGTGTTGTTCGGTCCGCACATGGACAACTTCAAGGACAGCGTGGCGGTGCTCGCGGGGCACGGAGGAATCCAGGTGGAGGACGCCGAGGCGCTGCACGCGAGGCTCACGGAGTTGCTCGAGGCGCCGGGTCGAATCGAGGAGCTGGGGGCCCAAGCGCTGGAGACAGTGGGCCGGATTTCGGGTGCGAGCGAGAGGAACGCCGAGGCGATGACGACGCTCTTTCCCCACGGAAGGGCCGGCCCGCGATGACGCTCATCGTCCACCCGCATTTCCACAAGCGGTACACGGGCGTCACGCGCCACGTCGAGTCGGTCGTCCCGGCGTTGGTGAAGGACACGGGCTCGGAGACGCGAGTCATCGGTTCGGGGCTGAGCGATGGGCTGCCGCGAATCTCCTGGCCGGAGCTGTTGCGACGTGCGCGCACGGAGCCGGTGGTGTGGCATGCGCATCGGAACAACGAGCTGCTCGCGGGGATGTTGCTGAAGCTGGTCGGGCGTCAGGTGCGGTTGGTCTTCACGAGACACACCTCGATGGCGCCGAGCGGCTTCACGCGCTTCATCGCGCGAGGCGCGGATGCGTTGGTGTCATTGACGCGGCAGGTGGCGGAGGTCATCGCGCTGCCGTCGACGGTCATCTCGCATGGCATCGACCTGACGCGCTTCCATCCGCCGGAGGACCGGGCCCAGGCGTGGGAAATACTGGGGCAGGGCGGGCGCTTCGGAGTGGGAGTCATCGGGCGCATCCGGAAGGAGAAGGGGCAGGGCGACTTCCTCGAAGCCGTGCGTCCCTTGCTGCCCGAGCATCCCGAGTGGCAGTCGGTGTTGGTGGGCCTGGCGAAGGGCGCTGACCTGGACTGGGTGAACGGCCTGAGAGCCGGTATCGAGGACAGGGTGTCGCTGGCCGGAGAGCAGTCGGTCATCGAGCCCTGGTACAGGGGGCTCACCGTGCTGGTGCATCCGTCCTATGCGGAGGGGTACTCGCTGGTGCATGTGGAGGCGATGGCCTCCGGCTGCTGCGTGGTGGCGTCGAAGCTGCCGTACCTGGACACGCTCATCGAGCATGGTCGGACGGGTTTCTTCTTCGAGCCCGGAGACGTGAAGGCGTTGCGCGAGCTGCTGGACATGCTGATGCGAGAGCCGGAGCGGGCGCGAGAAGTGGGGCGCAACGCGGCCGAGGAGGCCCGGCGTCGGTGTGGCGTGGAGCACGAAGCGCACGCGCTGGAATCGCTGTACCAGACGCTGGTCAAGCGGTAGCCCGATGCGAGTCCTCCACCTGTTGGCGAGCCCCTTCTTCAGCGGCCCCGCGGAGAACGTCGCGTTGCTCGCGCTGGCGCAGCGAGAGGCTGGCCACGAGGTGACGGTGGCGGTGGACCGTCGGCGCGAGGAGGTGCTGGCGGAAGAGCCCGCGGTGCCACGGCTTCGAGAGCTGGGGTTGTTGGATGACGAGGGGCTGGAGCTGTCGGTGAAGTCTCCGCCCTGGCGAGTGTGGAGCGACTTGCGACGGCTGCGTGCGCGGCGAGTCGACGTGGTGCATTCGCACTTCAGCCATGACCACTTCCTGGCGAGGTGGGGGAGACCCGAGGGGGCGGTGTTGGTCCGCTCTCTTCATGCACCGCGCTCCATCCGCTCCTCGTTGCCGGCGGCGGACGCGTACACGGTGCCAGCAAGTTCCCTGCTCCCCCGCTTGTTGGAGCGAGGAAAGACGGCCCGGGTACTCCCCGCGCTGGTGGACCCGCGCTTTGGCCCCGCGTCGGACCGAGAGGTGTTGCGACACGAACTCGGACTGAAGGGTACGCCGCTGGTGGGCATGGTCTCCACGTTCCAGCCGTCGCGACGGCACGCGGTCGGGGTGGAAGCCTTCGCGCTCTACCGCAAGCAGCGACCCGAGGCGCGCTTCGTCCTGGTGGGAGACGGCGGGTTGCTGGAGGCGACGCGGAGTCAGGTGGCGTCACTGGGGCTGACGGAGGCGGTGGTCTTCGCCGGCTATCAGCAGGGCGCGGACTTCGCGCGGTGGCTGAAGGCCTTGGACGAGGTCTGGCTGTTGGGGCTCGGGAACGACTGGAGTGCGAGAGCAGCGGCGCAGGCCCGAGCCTGTGGGGTGCGAGTGGTGGCGGTGGAGGAAGGAGCTCTCCCCGAGCTGGCGGATGCACGCGTCGCCGAGCCCACGCCTGAAGCGGTGGTGGCTGCTTCATTGTCGGGGCAAAGAGCGCCCGTGGCACACCCGACGAATGCGAGCATCGCCGCCGACGTGCTCGCTCTCTACGAGCAGGTGGCGAGCACGCGCGCTCGCTGAGTTGGGCTGATAGCGTGTCGGAAGCATGTTGACCCTCGACGATGCCCGACGAGCCATGTCGGGACACGCCATGTGCGGAGCCTCCAGGTCTTGAGCACAACCGCTCCCGAGTCTCCCACCGCCATCGAGCGGGTGTTCTACCCGCCGTCGCCCGAGCCCTGGGGCCGGCGTGCCCTGCTGTCCCCGCTCACGGCGCTGTCATGGACCTATGCCGCGGCGGTGCATCTGCGAGGCGCCCTGTATGACCTGGGCCTCCTGCGCGCCGAGCGGGTGGAAGGCCTGCGCGTCGTCTCCGTGGGCAACCTCAACGTGGGAGGAACAGGGAAGACGCCCGCGGTGCTCCACCTGGCGGACCTGCTGGTGCGCGAGGGCCGCAAGGTCGGCATCCTCACGCGGGGCTACGGGCGTCGCTCGCAAGAGCCGCTCACCTTCACGGGGGCGGAGTCACAACCCTCGGTGGAGGACGCGGGGGATGAACCCTTGCTGCTCGCGCGCCGCTGCCCGAGCGTGAGGATCTTCGTGAACGCGGACCGTGTCTCCAGCGCCTACCGGGCGCGAGACGAGTACGGCCTGGACACGGTGCTCCTCGACGACGGCTTCCAACACCGACGCCTCGCGCGAGACGAGAACCTCGTCGTGGTGGATGAGGCCGTGGGGCTCGGCAATGGCCACCTGCTGCCGAGAGGGCCGCTGCGAGAGCCCGCTTCGTCCCTGAGGAGGGCCACGTTGCTCTGGGTGCGAACGTCCACCGCTCCGGGCGCGAGCGAGTCCCCGCCCGTACCGTTCGACGCGAGGACCCTGGGGCTGCCGCGGGAGGGAGAAGGACTTCCGCGCGTCCGCGCACGCTATGGACCTTCGGCCTGGGTGGACCCGTCGGGAGGGCTGCATCCCACGGGAGCGCTGAGTGGCCAGGGGGTGCTGGCATTGGCGGGCCTCGGTCGGCCGGGGGGCTTCTTGAAGACGCTGAAGTCCCTCGGCGTAGAGGTGCTCGATGCGGCGCTCTTCCCGGACCACCACCGCTTCACGGTGGACGAGTTGCGTGACGTGGAGGCTCGGGCGGTGAAGCTGGGGGCGGTGAAGGTCGTGACGACGGAGAAGGACGCGGTGCGTCTGCCCGTGGGGTTCTCGGCCTGGAAGGTCCGGTTGGGGGTGGACGTGCTGGAGGGCGAGTCGCATCTGCGTCGAGCGCTCGGCCTGTCGGGTGCGTCTGCCGACTTGTGAGACGCGGAGGGCTGTGGGACAAACCGCCGCCATGGCCGCAGTCTCGCCCGTCCGCTCGTCGCCTCTGCCCACTCGCCTGCCGCTCGCGTTCGCGCGCCGCAGGGTGTTGCTGGTGGGGGACCTGGTCGCAGACCACTACATCTACGGGCAGACGGACCGGGTGAGCCGCGAGGCCCCGGTGCTCATCGTCCGCTACGAATCCGCCGAGGTGAAGCTGGGTGGAGGGGCGAACGTGGCGGCCAATGTTCGTGCGCTGACGGGGCAGGTAACGGCCGTCGGAATGCTGGGCGCGGATGAGATGGGCCGCGAGCTGCGCCGCCTGTTCTCCGAGTCGGGAGTGCGCTTGCACGCGGTGGGTGGACGGGGCCTGGCGACCGAGACGAAGACCCGCATCCTCGCGGGCGGCGTGAGCACGACGCGACAGCAGATGCTTCGTCTGGACCGGGGCCAGCGCTCGGCCTTTCCTCCGAGTGTGCGCAAGGCCCTGGCGAAGCACGTGGCCGAAGCGGCGAAGGACGCGGACGCGGTGGTCGTCTCGGACTACGGCGCGGGAGTGCTGAGCGACGAGGTGCGCGAGGTGTTGCGGAAGCTGGCGGCGGATGGGCTGCCGGTGTGCGTGGACAGTCGCTATGCGCTGTCATCGTTCTCGGGGCTGACGGTGTGCAAGCCCAACGAGCCGGAGCTGGAGGCCTTGGCGGGGCGTCCCGTGCGTTCGCAGGAGGACTTGCTGGCGGCGGGCCACGAGGCGGTGCGCAGGCTGGGGTGTCGAGCGCTGCTGGTGACGCGCGGCCGGCACGGCATGGCGCTCTTCGACGCGGACGGAGGGGTGGACCTCATTCCGGTACACGGCGCGAAGGCGGCGGTGGACGTGACAGGCGCTGGAGACACGGTGATTGCGACGTTCTCCCTGGCGCTGGCGGCGGGGGCTTCGTTCGGTGAGGCCGCGAGGCTGGCGAACGTCGCGGGTTCGATGGTCGTGCAGAAGTCGGGCACCGCGACGGTGTCACGAGACGAGCTGC
This sequence comes from Myxococcus sp. AM011, assembly GCF_013372595.1. Taxonomy (NCBI): domain Bacteria; kingdom Pseudomonadati; phylum Myxococcota; class Myxococcia; order Myxococcales; family Myxococcaceae; genus Myxococcus; species Myxococcus sp. AM011. The sequence goes on along the minus strand of NZ_JABXEM010000193.1, from coordinate 1,824 downwards.
TGGCGGAGCTGCGGAGCGCGCGATGAACACCTTGGACAAGATTCAGTCGCTCGAACAGGTGGCGGAGGCGAGGGCTCGCTGGAAGGCCGAGGGCCGCACGGTGGCGCTCGCGAACGGCGTGTTCGACCTCTTGCACGTGGGGCACGTGCGGTACCTGGAAGGTGCCCGCGAACTGGCGGATGTGCTGGTGGTGGCGGTGAACTCGGATGCCTCGACGCGGGCGTACAAGGGACCTGGCCGGCCACACATCCCCGAGGGAGAGCGCGCGGAGTTGGTCGCCGCGCTCGCGTGCACGGACCGGGTCATCGTCTTCGACGAGCCCAACGTGCGCGGCATCATTCGAGTGCTGAAGCCGGACGTGCATGTGAAGGGGACGGACTACACGCCGGACACCATCCCCGAGGGGGACGAGGTCCGGGCCTACGGCGGGCGCACGGCGGTTTCGGGAGACCCGAAGGACCACAGCACGACGGAGCTGGCGCGCCGGCTCGGCCGCGAGAGCGCGAAGTAGGGCATGCCGACCCTGGATGAGGGGCTCCTGGCGGTGCTGGGCTGTACCCAGTGCAAGGGCCCGCTCACCGTCATCGAGCAGGCGGAGCAGGTGAAGGTCCGCTGTTCCCGATGCCACTGTGAGTGGCCCGTGGAGGAGGGAGTGCCTCATCTACTCCACGAGCGGATGTCCCGGTACGACGCGCCTGGCGAGTGAGCTGCGCCGCGAAACAGCGGGGCTCTGCGGCGGCGCGAGTCGCTAACCCCTGGCCGCCGGCTCCGTCGACAAGGTTGTGAGGCCGACCATCGCCTCGCGAGTGAGCTGTGCCGCGAAGGAGCGGGCCTCTTTGGCGGCGTGAGTCTCCATATCCTGACTGCCGACTCCGTCGACAAGGCAGCGAGGTCGACCGTCGCCTAGCGAGTGAGTTGCGCCGCGAAGGAACGGGCTTCTTCGGCGGCGCGAGACTCCAGCGCCTGCCCTCCTGCACCATCGACGAGGCTGGTGAGGTCGACCATCCGGTGAGGGGCATACGCATGGCCCCACCGCTCCATGTCCATGCGGAGGAAGTACGCCAGCGTCGGAGCGCCCACGGACACCGACAGGTGCATGGGCCCGGTGTTGTTGCAGATGGTGAGGCCGGCGGCGCGCATGAGCGCGGCGAGCTCGTCCAGGTTCGTCGCGGGCGCGAGTCGCGCGCCGGGAGCGGCCGACACCACGGAGCGGGCGAGCTCCTCTTCGCCAGGACCCCACGTGACGATGGGAACGCGACCGGATTCGAGGAGCGCGCGAGCCGCCGCGGCAAAGGCCTCGGGAGGGATGCGTCGAGGCCCCAGCCGGCCCCCCGGGTTGATGACCGCCTTGGGTGTGCTGGCGTCCGCCTCCAGGAAGGCGCGGAACGGGGCCCCGATGTTGGGCTCGCGGAAGGAGAGTCCCCGAGCCAGCGAGCCGCCCGTGACAGGGGTCAGCAAGTGCGTGCGCTGAAGCGCCTCGCTCCGGCTGTCGGCGCGGGCCGGGACGGAGAGAGAGTGGAGGCCGGACACCGGCCAGACGCTCGGCCCGATGACCACGGCACGAGGGCCCGCGAGGCGAGACACCAGGGCGCTCGTGACGGACGGGGCTTCCCAGTTGGCGCAGTCGACCACCAGGTCATACCCGGCGCGGCGGAGGGCTCGGATTCCCGGGGCCAGGGGGCCCATCCAGATGCGCCGCCGGTCGAACGCGATGACCTGGTCCGCGTCAGGGTGACCGGCCAGGACTCGGGCCACCTTGGCGTGGACGAGCACATGCACCTCGGGGGTGGGGTGCACGTGCGCCTTGAGGGTGCGCAGGAGGGG
>NZ_JABXEM010000192.1:0-23070 GCF_013372595.1 Myxococcus sp. AM011 | reverse complement strand
GGGTGGGTTGGGCCGAGGCAACGGAGCCCGCGACGACAGCCGCCAGGGCGAAGAAGAGAGGGTGACGCATGGCCAGGGCGCTCCAGGCAAGGTGGGTCCTGCGTAACTTCGCACGAGGGGTGTGCCTTTCAAGTACGAAGCCATCGGGAACGGTTGGCTCCGGGCAACCGCGTCAGGTACAAAGTGCGTCCTCCAGCCAACAGCGAAAAGACCATGGCGACCAAGCGCGCACTCATTACTGGCATCACGGGGCAGGACGGCAGCTATCTCGCGGAGCTTCTTCTGTCGAAGGGCTACGAGGTGCACGGCATGGTGCGCCGCTCGTCAGAAGAGAAGTTCGAGCGCATCCAGCACCTGCACGGCAAGATTCAGCTCCACCAGGGCGACTTGCTGGACCAGTTCTCGATTGCGGCGTTGCTCAATCTCGTCAAGCCGGACGAGGTCTACAACCTCGCGGCCCAGTCCTTCGTCCCCACCAGTTGGAACCAGCCGGTGCTCACCGGTGAGTTCACCGCGCTGGGCGTGACGAAGATGCTGGAGGCCGTCCGCCACACGCGGCCCCAGGCGCGCTTCTACCAGGCGTCGTCCAGCGAGATGTTCGGCAAGGTGCTGGAGGTCCCCCAGACGGAGGACACGCCCTTCTATCCGCGCAGCCCGTACGGCGTGGCCAAGGCCTACGGCCACCACATCACCGTGAACTACCGTGAGTCCTTCGGCCTGTTCGCGGTGAGCGGCATCCTCTTCAACCACGAGTCTCCACGCCGTGGCCTCGAGTTCGTCACGCGCAAGGTCACCTACAACGTGGCACGCATCAAGCTGGGCCTCCAGGACAAGCTGCCCATGGGCAACCTGGACGCCAAGCGCGACTGGGGCTTCGCGGGCGACTACGTGGAGGCCATGTGGCTGATGCTCCAGCAGGACCAGGCCGAGGACTACGTGGTGGCCACCAACGAGACGCACACGGTGCGCGAACTGGTGGAGATTGCCTTCGGCCGCGTGGGGCTGGACTACCAGAAGTTCGTCCACATCGACCCGGCCTTCGTGCGCCCCGCCGAGGTGGACCTGCTCATCGGCGACCCGGCCAAGGCGAAGGCGAAGCTGGGCTGGGAGCCGAAGGTCCGCTTCAAGCAACTGGTGGAGATGATGGTGGACGCGGACCTGGAGCGCGTGAAGGCGGGGCAGCGGTAGATGCGGGTTCTCGTCACGGGAGCGGATGGGTTCGTCGGCAGGCATCTGTGCGCGCTTCTGCGCGCCGCCGGTGACGAGGTGGTTGAAGCGCACGGGCCACGCGGAGAGGGCGTCAGCAGCAGCGCCCTTCACTTCGACGTCGCCAACGAGGCCGCGGTGAAGGCCGCCGTGGCCGAGGCGAAGCCGGACGGCGTCATCCACCTCGCGGGCTTCAGCTCGGTCGCCAAGAGCCACCACAACCCCTCGCGCGTGTTCGCGGTGAACACCATGGGGGTGGTGCACCTGTTGACGGCGCTGCGGGAGAACGCGCCGAAGACGCGCGTCGTCCTCGTGGGCTCGGGCGAGGTGTACGGCCCGGTGCCCGAGGGCACGCGCGCCACCGAGGACACCGGCGCGGTGCCGCTGAGTCCCTACGCGGCCTCCAAGTCGGCGGCGGAGCTGGCGGGTGTGCAGTTCCACCGCAGCTACGGGCTGGAAGTCATGATGGCGCGGCCCTTCAACCACCTGGGCGCGGGACAGGATCCGACGTTCGTCGTGCCCTCCTTCGCCTCGCAGATTCGGGCGATTGGCCTGGGCACGGTGGACCCGGTGTTGCGCACGGGCAACCTGGACGCGGTGCGCGACTTCTCCCACGTGCGTGACGTGGTGGAGGCGTACCGGCTGCTGCTGGTGAAGGGCGAGCCCGGGCAGGCGTACAACATCTGCAGCGGCGAGGGACGCACCATCCGCAGCCTGCTGGAGGAGATGCTGACGCTCGCGGGAGTGAATGCTCGCATCGAGCTGGACCCCGCGCGCCTGCGTCCCTCCGATATCCCCAGCCTCATCGGCGCCCCCGACAAGCTGCGCGCGCTGGGCTGGACGCCGAAGCTGACGGTGACGGACGCGCTGCGCGACGTGCTCGGCCCCAAGGTTCCGGGCGCCATCCGCGCCCAGGGCTGAGGCCCGTACCGCACGGGAGGTGCCTCACTTGGGGCGCCTCCCGTCCAGCGGTTGCCCGACTGGACGGCGCTTGTCAGGGCATCGAGCCCCAGGCGTTGGTGTACAATCAACACCAACCAGGAGGCTCGTGATGGCTGGCACTCAGCGACAGGGCAGGTTCACCTTTTTCTGGAAGGAAGAGTCGCCCTTCTCGCAGTGGCACCGCTCCGCCTTCGTGGTGGACGGAGTCGCCTACGGCTGCACGGAGCAGTACATGATGGCGGGCAAGGCGCGCGTCTTCGGTGACGCGGAGGTGCTCGCCAGCATCCTGAAGACGTCGGCGCCCAAGGCGCAGAAGGCGCTGGGTCGCAAGGTGCGCGGCTTCGATGGCGCCACCTGGGAGCGTGAGCGCGAGCGCATCGTCTACGAGGGCAATCGCGCGAAGTTCACCCAGAACGCGTCGCTGCTGGAGGCGTTGTTGGCCACCGCGGGCACGGAGCTGGTGGAAGCCAGTCCCCTGGACCGCATCTGGGGCGTGGGGTTGAGCATGGACAACCCCCTCATCCAGGACCCATCCAAGTGGAGGGGGCTCAATCTCCTGGGCAAGGTGCTGACGCGCCTGCGTGAGGACCTCATCGCGGAGGGATTCACGGTGGCCTCCGTCAGCGCTTCACGTGTGTCCACGCATCCAGACGTCGCACCAGGGCAGTGAGCGTCCACAGGTCCGCGGGGTTGTCGGGGCGCACCGCCTCCAGGGCGCGCAGCAGCGGCGCTCTTGAGCGTTCCTCGCCCCACTCGGACAACACGCGCAGCGCCATCAGCGAGGACTGACGCGAGAGCAGCTCCAGCAGCACCTCCACCACGCGAGGACTGCGCTCGTCGGCGAGACGCTGCACCGCCTCGTGGCGCTCCTCCGGCGTCGAGGCCGGGTCCGCCAGTCGCTCCGCGAGGGCCTGGAAGCGCGCCTCGGCCAACAGGGGGCGCGGGCCGGGCGCGTCCCAGTGCTCCACGGTGACGCTCGTGCGGCCGAAGGCGACCACCTCGCGGCGCACACCATCGTCACCGAACAGACCCATGAGCCGCTCCGGCGCGGGACGACCGCCCACGAGCAACTTCTCCGAGCGCTCCGACAGCTCCGAGGAAGCACCGAGCAGGTGCACCCGCAGCACCGTGGCCTCCGCCTGGAAGCGGGCCTCCGGACGGACGCGCTCCGACTTGAGGAACACCTCCGCCATTCCGCCCGCGCGCACGTACCAGCGGTACTCGAGCCACACCGCGCTCGGCCGCAAGGCGAAGCGGTCCTCCTCCGCCTCGACGAGCCGAGTGGCACCTTCCTCCAAGCCGCTGAAGCGCTGCTCCAGTACGGCCAGGGCCTCCGAGAGCTTCATGTCGCGTCCAGGTCCACCACGAGGTTCAGAACGAGTAGCTCACGGGCGCGGACAGTCCAGGCAGGGCCAGCTCCACCGTGCCGGAACCCTTGCTGGCCTGCGCGGCCCACGTCTTGGAGATGGGGCTCAAGTCATACCGGAGTTCGGCGAACTTCATGGCCTTGCAGCGGTCCCCATTGGCGTTGTGAATCATCACCAGGTTCGCCACCGGAGCCGCGCTGGCGTTCTTCTGGAACGTGCCGTCCCAGGCCAGCGTGTACGTGTGCTCGGCGCAACCGCCGCCATGCGAGACGTTGAGCGTCAGGATGTCGCCGGTGACCTTCGCCCCCTCGATGTTGATGGGGTCCTGGGGCTGGGGATTGGCCGCGACTTGAAGGGGCAGCGCATCGGCGGGCTTCACCGCTTCACCGGGCGACGGAGCCTCCGCGCTGGGAGAGGCCGCTGCGTCCTGCTCCACCTGAGGCTCTCCAGGGTTCTGCTTCCCGGGAGCGTTCGCGCACCCGACCAGGAGACCGCTCAGCACGAGGCCACTCCACATGAGCTTTCGCATCGTCATCCTCCACTTTCGATTCGACCGCGAGGAACCGCCCACTTCGCTCCCGCGCTCAGCGTCGGAGCGCGGCCTCGTACACCGCCAGCGTTCCTTCCGCCGTCCGTTCCCAGGTGAACTCCGCGGCCCGGGCCTTGCCCTTCTCCGCCAGGGCGCTGCGTTCCGTCGGTGAGCGCAGCAGCCGATGGATGGCCTCCGCGAGCCCCTCCGCGTCGTCCGGACTCACCGCCAGGGCCGCGCTGCCGCAGACCTCCGGGAGCGAGCCCGCTGTCGAGACGATGGCCGGCGTGCCCAGGCGCATCGCCTCCAGCGGAGGCAGGCCGAAGCCCTCGTAGCGCGAGGGGAAGACGAACAGGGACGCGCGCCGCATCAGCTCGTAGAACACCGGCTCCGCCTGGTAGCCCAGCGGACGGATGTCGAGCCCCTCCGCGCGCAGCCTGGAGATGCGCGACTCCACGCGGCCCGAGCCGAACCAGCTCTGCCCCGCGAGCACGAGCGAAGCCGGACGCCCCTGGGCCTTCAGACGCTCCATCGCGTCCAGCACCAGGTCCACGTTCTTGCGCACGTCGAGCGAGCCCGCGTAGAGGACGAAGTCCTTGGGCAGCGCGAGCGCGCGCAGGAAGTCCACGCTCGTCGCGTCGAGCACGGGCGCATGGACATGGTCCACGCCGATGGGCACCACCACGGCGCGCGACTCCACTTCAGGGAAGCGCTCCAGCAAGTCATTCCGAGTGCGCTCGCTGATGCACACCACCCGGTCGGCCAGCATCAGGCTGCGCGACAACCACAGCCGGAACTGCCAGCGGAACTTCGCCGAGACGGTGTCCGGCATGATGAGCGGAATCAGGTCCAACACCGTGAGCACATACGCCGTGCCGGGTATCCGCGTCAGGGGCAGATTGAAGTTTCCGAGCGCGTGGTACAGCGCGGGCCGCGAGCGCTCCAGCACCCGAGGAAGCCGGGCGAGCGTCCAGGCGGTGCGGCCACTGTCGCCCCTCGGATGGTCGCCCGAGCCCCGCGCGCCCAGCTTCTCCAACCGCACACCCTTGGCTTCCAGCGCGCCCGCGAGACAGCGGGTGTAGAGGCCGATTCCGGTGGTGGGCTCATCCCAGAGCGTCGCGTCGAAAGCGATGGGGCCGGTGGACACGGAGCGCCTCATACCACGCCCCTGTGATAGGCAGGGCGCGCATGGCGATTCACCAGTTGATAGCGAGCTTCGTGCCCGGAGACGCCACCGGGCAGGCCGCGTTGCATCTGCAGCTCCTCCTGCGCCGGTTGGGTGTGTGGGGTGGCCTGTATGCCGATGAGGTGGGCGCGGGCCTGGAGGGATTGGCCAGCCCCGCGTCGACGCTGAAGCCGGAGCCGGGCGACCTGGTGCTCTACCACCACGGCATCGCCTCGCCGCTGAGCAGCCGGCTGATGCACCTGCAGTGTCGCCGCGGCCTCGTGTTCCACAACATCAGCCCCGCGCGCTTCTACTCGGGCCTGTCGTTGGAGAACGCGCTGGTGGCCGGGCGCGCGCAGCTCGCCGCGATGGCGCCCTTCGTGGACGTGGCCATCGGCGTGTCGGACTACAACGCCGCCGAGCTGCGCGTCGCGGGCTACCGCAACGTCCACACGGTGCCGCTGCTCATCGAACCGGAGCGCTTCGGCCCCGACCGCGCGGACGCGAAGCTGCTGCGCAAGCTGTCGGGCCCGGGCCCCGTGCTGCTCGGCGTCAGCCGGGTGATGCCGCACAAGCGCTTCGAGGACCTCATCGCCCTGCACCGCGAGGTGCTGCGGCTGCGTCCCCAGGCACGTCTGTTGATGGTGGGCGGGTACGAGCCGGGCAGTCGCTACTTCCGGTCGCTCAAGCGCGAGACGAAGGGCCTGAGCGGTGTGAGCTTCCTGGGCCGGTTGAGCCACGCGGAGCTGGTGGCCGCGTACCGCTCCGCGTCCGTGTTCGTGTCGATGAGCGAGCACGAGGGCTTCGGTGTTCCGCTCATCGAGGCGATGGCGTCGGACGTGCCCGTGCTGGCGTATGGCGCCGCGGCGGTGCCGGAGACGTTGGGCGGCGCGGGAATCGCGTTCGACCAGAAGCGCTTCGCGTTCCTCGCGGAGCTGGCGGTGGACCTGAGCGAGGACCTGTCGCTTCGCGAGCCCGTCCTCGCCGGTCAGCGGCGCAGGCTGGAGCACTTCTCCTCCGCGTCCGTGCAGGGAGCGCTGTCACAAGCACTGAAGCCCTTCCTCCCCGCGCCGCGCCCCCGTCGCGCGCCACCGAAGCGGCCTCGCGTCGCGGTGGTGGTGCAGCGCTATGGCGAGGTGACGGGAGGCGCGGAGATGCTGGCCGCGCAGGTGGCAGAGCGCCTCACGCCGCACTGGGACATCACAGTGCTGACCACGTGCGCGAGAAACCACCTGTCCTGGGAGAATGACTTCCCGGAGGGACAGGACCAGGTTCGCGGCGTGGACGTGCTGCGCTTCCCCGTGACGCGGGTGCGCGACATCCGGGGCTTCAACGGGCTGTCGCGAAAGCTCTTCGACAAGAGCAACGAGCGGCTGCGCGAGGAGCAATGGGTGGCCGAGCAGGGCCCGCTGGCGCCGGGGCTGCTGCGGCATCTGGCCGACACGCGGAACACGTATGACGGCTACCTGTTCTTCACGTACCTCTATGCGCCCACGGTGTGGGGCATGCCGCTGGTGGCGGACCGCTCGCTGCTCGTGCCGACGACGCACGACGAGGCGCCCATCCGCTTCGATGCGTACCGCGATGTCTTCGAGCTTCCCCGCGCGCTGCTCTGCCTGACGCCGGAGGAGCTGACCATCATCGAGAAGTACTTCCCGGGCCATGCGCGGACGCGCGTGGTGGGGGTGGGCGTTGAGCGTCCGGCCGCCGACGGGACTCGCTTCCGCCAGAAGCACGGCGTGCATCGCGACTACCTGCTCTACGTGGGACGACAGGAGCCGGGCAAGGGCGTGCCGGAGTTGCTCCAGTTCCATCAGGCCTTGAAGCAGCGGTACGCGGATGCGCCGGACCTGGTGCTCGCGGGTGACGCGCACATGTCGCTGGAAGGCGACGGCGTGCGCTACCTGGGACGCATCCCCGAGCAGGACAAGCACGACGCGCTGGCCGGAGCCCTGGCGGTGGTGGTGCCCTCTCGCTACGAGAGCCTCTCGCTGCTCACGTTGGAGGCCTTCGCACAGGGCACACCGGTGCTGGTGAACGGGCGCTCCGATGTGCTGGTGGGGCAGGTGGCGCGCAGTGGCGCGGGACGCGCGTATACGGACCTGGACTCGTTCATCCAGGGGCTGCGCGAAGTGGGCGAGGCTCGAAAGGCGCTCGGCGCCAGGGGCCTGGCGTATGTGAAGAAACAAGGGTGGCCGCAGGTGGTGGCCGCCTACCAGGACGAGCTGCAACGCATCCTCGAGGAGAAGCATCGATGAAGCTGCTGGGACGCGACATTCCGGCGCGGGAGCTGCTGGCCCGCATCGAGGAGCGCCTGCGAACGCGGGGGCTGCCCACTTCCGAAGCGGTGGAGGTGCCCTCCGAGGGCGTCGAGCCTCGGGTGGAGCCGCTGACGTTCAACCTGCACGCGCTGGAGGAGAACGCCGACGCCACGCGCGCGCTGCCGCTGCAGACGCACCGTGGAGGCGCGGGTCAGCTCGTGGTGGTGGCGAAGTGGGCCTTCCGCAAGTCGTGCCAGGTGTTCATCAACGAGACCCTGGGTCGTCAGCGCATCTTCAACGGACACGTGCGCGATTCGTACGCCCAGCTCTCCGCCGAGGTCGTCCGCCTGCGCCGCGAGGTGGAGCAACTGCGCGCCAGACAGGCCACGCCCGGGACGGCGGAGATATCGAGCACGACGCAGCCACGGGCGTCTGAGACATCAGCGGCGGCACGCCCCACACGCGCTCCTTCTTCGCAGGCGACGAAGGAGCAGCAGCACGCGGCACAGCACGCGGCGCCATCTCGGCGGTCCGAGCACTCGGCCGGTCCTGCTCGTACCCCGTCGGAGCAATCGCGAGCGAAGGCGGCCCCCGCCACTCGGGAACATACGGGGCGTGGCGCGATGCAGGACGAGGCCTCGACCGAGGCGGCGGCGGTCCTCCCCAAGCCCCGGACCCACAAGACCGAGTCCGTGCTCCGGCAGACGCAGCCTCCCACTGCTTCCGCTGGGCCCCCTGCGAAGAAGAAGCCCTCGCCTCCTTCCGGGAAGCCCGCCCGCAAGCCCAACGCTCCCAAGCCGCGCCGGCCGAAGCGGCGGTAGCGCAGGCACCCTCGCCCCTCGTGCCGCCAGGCCTCGCCGCTCGGAGGAGTGCATCGGGAAAGCACACCACATCCCCCTCCCGCCCAGAGGCGCGGAGCGGGTGGTGCGCTCGCATTGACGCCCCTTTCCCTCCGTGTTCAAACCCGGCGCGTGGAAGTCCCCTCCATCAGCGTCGTCATCCCCGCCTACAACGAGGGGCAGCGTCTACCTCGCTTCGTGGAGTCGCTCTCCCGTGTCGCCCTGCTCCAGCCGACGCCCCGGGTGGAGTTCATCATCGCGGATGATGGCAGCGCGCTCGAGCACTCCACCCTTCAGCGCGCCAGCGTCGATGAAGCCCAGGCCCGGCTCTCCGCCGCGAAATCGCCCCACCGATTCACGTACGTCGCGGCGCCTCGCAACGGCGGCAAGGGCTCAGCCATCCGCCTTGGCTGGCGTCATGCTTCCCCCGGGGCCACCTGGCTCGCGTTCCTGGACGCGGACGGCGCCATCAACGCGGAGGAGCTGTTCCGGCTTGTTCGAATGACCGACTCCCCCGAGGCGCAGGGTGTCGAGGTGCTGGCCGGCTCGCGCATCCTCATGGCCGGCCGCCGCGTGGTGCGGAATCTCCACCGACATCTGCAGGGCCGAATCTTCGCCACCCTGACCGACTTCCACTTCGGCCTGCGCTTCTACGACACGCAATGCGGCGTGAAGCTCGTCCGAGCCTCCGTGCTGCGCCCGCTGCTCGATGTGCTGCGCGAGGAGCGCTGGCTGCTCGACGTGGAGCTGCTCGCGCTGCTCAAGCGACAGGGCGCCCGCTGCCTCGAGGTCCCCATCGACTGGGAGGACTTCGGCGGCTCCAAGGTCGTCCCCGGCCTGGACGCGGCCCGCATGTTCTGGGGGCTCTTCAAGCTCCGCCGCCGCCTGGAGGGCGTCTCTCTGCCCGCCCCCGAGCAGAGCGCGACATTGCCCGCCGCCCTCCCGGGAATCGATACCCGGTAACAGCGGCATCGCCATGGACCGGCCCGCCACCTGGCGGGTCTCCTCCGACGCGGTGGCAGGCCCCTCCCCTGCACGACGAGCGACCAGCAGGGCGCCCGAAGTCCCTCGGCGCACGCTCCCAGCGGAAATCCGAAGTGGCTGGCGCACAGCCGCGCCCCTGTGCGGGCACCGCAACACATGGCGCGGTGTGCCGTCGTACCCTGGGAGGGAGCTCCTGCCCCAAAGGACAAGGCGAACGGGGAGGCTGGCGTCGGGCTCGTGCGTTACAACTCCAGCAGAGTCACTCCCTCCCATCGCCTGGTTTCACGCGGCGTCGCGAGGCCGCTTGCTTTCCGGGCGGCTCACCGCGAAATAGGCCCCGCACGCGAGCCGTTGCTCCGGGTTCCTCCTACACCTTCAGTGATATGCGCGCCCTGACCGACCTGCCCTCCGACCCTGGCCCCTCCCTTCAACTGGGTCTGCCGGGCTTCACCTTCGAAGACCTCTACCGCCCGCGCGGACTGCGCCGGCTGGCCCAGAGCTTCGACGCGCGGCTCGCCGAGGACGAGCCCGAGCTCTTCAAGAGCTTCGACGCCTACCGCAAGGCCGGCGGCACCGGCCTCACCGGCCCGGCCGAGTCGGACCTGTTGGTGCGCGTGGCCCGGCACATGTCGCGCTTCGTCTCCCGGCTCTTCCGCGTCGACCAGGAGCTGGAGCGGCAGATGGGCCACCTGAAGGGGGAGCTGCCCCTCTTCGACTTCAAGCGCGAGTTCATCACCCGCCGCGTTTTCAAGAAGGGCGCCCCGGACCGTCCGGCGCTGGCCGAGTTCCCCTCACTGGATGGCCGCATGCGGCTGCTGCTCCAGCTCGGCTTCCCGGAGGCGCTCTCCATGGGCGACTTCGAGCGCGGCCTCGCCGAGTCCGTCCTCAGCCTCATGGATTTGGAGCGGCTGTTCTCCGGCAACCTGCCCGCGGAGGAGCAGGCGAAGGCGGAGGCCCTGCGCGCCCGCTGGTCCGCGCTGCGCGCCTCGCTGACGGCCACGCCGGAAGGTCGCGAGGCCTTCGGCTCCAGCCTCATCACCCAGGGAGATGACGCCGCGGAGCTCCAGGCCGTCCGCGCGCTGCTGTCACTGGCGGACCGCTGGACGTACGCGCGCGCGCTGCACCCGGAGACCAAGGACCAGTTCCACACCTGGCCCACCCACCGCATCCCCAAGCCGCTGGTGTTCGACCAGTTGGTGCAGCTCCAGCGTCCGGACGCCGAGCTGCCCGAGGCCACCGAGGGCCTGCATCACCACCTCCGCCACCGCGACGGCTTCAAGCTCACCGACCGCCGAGGCACCTCGCGCGACGTGATGAACGAGGTGGACTACTGCGTGCTCTGCCACGAGCGCCAGAAGGACTCCTGCTCCAAGGGCTTCCCCGCGAAGGACAAGGTCGCCGAGGGCCACAGCTACAAGAAGAACCCGCTGGGCATCCCCCTCACGGGCTGTCCGCTCGACGAGCGCATCTCCGAGGCGCACCTGCTCAAGCGCGAGGGCAACTCGCTCGCGGCGCTGGCCGTCATCACGCTCGACAACCCGATGTGCCCCGGCACCGGCCACCGCATCTGCAATGACTGCATGAAGGCGTGCATCTTCCAGAAGCAGGAGCCGGTGAACATCCCGCTGGCGGAGACGGCGGCGCTGACGGACGTGTTGGACCTGCCGTGGGGCTTCGAAATCTACGGGCTGCTCACGCGCTGGAATCCGCTCAACGTCCGCCGTCCGTATGCCCTGCCCTACGTGGGTCGCAACGTGCTGGTGGTGGGCCTGGGGCCCGCCGGCTACACGCTGTCGCACTACCTGCTCAACGAGGGCTTCGGCGTCACCGGCATGGACGGCCTCAAGATTGAGCCGTTCTCCGACGAGCTGGCCGGCCGCAACGGCCACGCCCTCAAGCCCATCCGCGACTGGCGTTCGCTCACGCACGAGCTGGATGAGCGCGTGCTGGAGGGTTTCGGCGGCGTGTCCGAGTACGGAATCACCGTGCGCTGGGACAAGAACTTCCTCACGCTCATCCACCTGACGCTGGCGCGGCGCGAGGGCTTCCGCATCCACGGCGGCGTGCGCTTCGGTGGCACGCTCACCATCGAGGACGCGTGGGAGCTGGGCTTCGACCACATCGCCATCGCCGCGGGCGCCGGACGTCCCACCATCATCGGGATGAAGAACAACCTCATCCGGGGCATCCGCAAGGCGAGCGACTTCCTCATGTCGCTCCAGCTCACGGGCGCCTTCAAGAAGGACTCGCTGGCGAACCTCCAGGTGCAGCTGCCCGCCATCGTCATCGGCGGCGGCCTCACCGGCGTCGACACCGCCACGGAGCTGATGGCCTACTACCCGGTGCAGGTGGAGAAGGCGCTCGCCCGCCACGAGAAGCTCTCCGCGGAGCTGGGTGACGAGGCCATCCTCGCGAGGCTGGACGCAGAGGAGCGCGCCACCTACCAGACCTTCCTGGAGCACGGCCGCGCGGTGCGCGCCGAGCGCGAGCAGGCGAAGGCGGAGGGCCGCACCCCGGACTTCATCAAGCTGGTGCGTGCGTGGGGCGGCGTCAGCCTGGCCTACCGCCGCGGCCTCACCGAGTCCCCCGCCTACCGCCTCAACCACGAGGAGGTGTCCAAGGCGCTGGAGGAAGGCATCCGCTTCATCGAGCGCATGAGCCCGGTGGAGGCGCTGCAGGACGCGACGGGCGCGGTGCGAGCGCTGCGCTTCGAACGCATGGTGACGGTGGACGGCAAGCTCAAGGGAAGCGGCCAGTTCTTCGAGCTGCCCGCGCGAACCGTGTGTGTGGCCGCCGGCACCTCGCCCAACGTCACGTACGAGCGCGAATACCCGGGCACCTTCAAGCTCGACGAGGGCGGCGACTACTTCCAGGGCTACTCCCTGGTGGACGGTGAGCAGGGCTTCACGTTGGAGCCCGTGGAGGCCAGCGAGGACCTGGACTCCAAGGTGGGCTTCTTCACCTCGTACGCGAAGGACGGGCACTTCATCTCCTTCTACGGAGACAACCACCCGACGTACGCGGGCAACGTGGTGAAGGCCATGGCCAGCGCGAAGGACGGCTACTCCGAAGTCGCTCGCCTGTACGCGAAGGAGGTGGCGGCGCTCGACTTCGACGACGAGGTCGCCCAGGCCCGCCGCGAGGAGCTGCGCGCCGCGCACTTCGCCAAGCTGGACGCGGCGTTCAACGCCACCGTGGTGTCCGTCACTCGCCTGACGCCGACGATTGTGGAAGTCGTGGTGAAGGCGCCCTTCGCGGCCAGCCACTTCCAGCCCGGCCAGTTCTACCGGCTCCAGAACTTCGAGCGGAACGCCCCCGTCGTCGACGGCATGCGCCTCACCATGGAGGGCCTGGCCCTCACCGGCGCGTGGGTGGACAAGGAGAAGGGACTGATGGGCACCATCGTCCTGGAGATGGGCTCCTCGTCGCGCCTGTGCGCCGCGCTCACCCCGGGCGAGTCCGTGGTGTTGATGGGCCCCACCGGCGCTCCCACGGAGATTGGCCACAACGAGACGGTGGTGCTCGTCGGTGGCGGCCTGGGCAACGCGGTGCTCTTCTCCATCGCCCGCTCGCTCAAGGCGGCCGGCTGCCGCGTCGTCTACTTCGCCGCGTACCGCCTCAAGTCGGACTCCTTCAAGCACGACGAAATCGAGGCCGGCACGGACCAGATTGTGTGGTCCGTGGACAGCGGCGACTTGATTGAGCCGCGCCGTCCGCAGGACGCCGCCTTCCGGGGCAACGTCGTGCAGGCCATGGTGGCCTACGCCGAGGGCAAGCTCGCCACGCCCGGCCTCATCCCGCTGTCGGAAGTGGACCGCATCATCGCCATCGGCTCGGACCGGATGATGCGCGCGGTGGCCGAGGCCCGGCACACGGTGCTCCAGCCGTACCTGAAGCCCGAGCACGAGGCCATCGGCTCCATCAACTCGCCGATGCAGTGCATGATGAAGGAGATCTGCGCCCAGTGCCTCCAGCGGCACGTGGACCCGCGCACCGGCAAGGAGACGTGGGTGTTCTCCTGCTACAACCAGGACCAGCGGTTGGACCAGGTGGACTTCGTCAACCTGAACCAGCGCCTGCGCGGCAACACGGTGATGGAGAAGGTCGCCGACCTCTACTTGGCGCAGCTGCTCAAGAAGGCCCCGCACCTCAAGCGCGTCTGAGGCCGTGGCCTTCCCGGGTCTTCACCGGCGCGTGCCGGTGAAGACTCGCAGCATCTCCTGGTAGTTCTTCATCAGCTCGTCCTCGCGCGTGAGGACCACGTCCACGTTGGCGTCGCCGTACTCGCGCCGCACGTCCGTCAGCTTCTGGAACGACTCCACCTGCTGGCGCATGGAGGCCACCTGCGCCGCCAGCTCCTGGCGCTGTTCGGGCGGCAGCTTCTCCTGGAGTTCCTCCAGCTTCCGAAGCTCCTCCTCGTACTGGAGCGTGCGCCCGAGCTGCCGCTGGCTGACGACGGCCGTCACCACTTCGGCCAGCCCGTTGACGTCGCTCACGCTCAGCCCCGCCTGCGCGCGCGCCTCCGACTCCGCCTTGGCCTTGGCCTCCACCACCTTGAGGCCCGCGCGCACCTCCGCCATGGCCTCCGGCGTGCCCGCATCCACCAGCGCGCCCAATCCCTGGAGTCCCTTCACCTGGGAGCCGTACACCTCCAGCATCCGCCGCTGGTAGTCCACGTAGGCCGTCAGCTTCTCGGGCGTCACCACATAGGGACCCGCGCCGCTCGCCTCCTCGGCCTCCAGGCCGGCGACGCCACCGCCATCCACCACCCCGGGTGCATCGCTACCCGTGGCCCCATCCTTCTTACAGCCCGAGAAGGCCAACAGCCCGGCCAGGACCCACAGCGCCTTGCGCATCCAGACTCCTCCTGAGAGACACGGCACGTCAGTCCCCGCTGTATGCTGCGCGGACGCATGCGGCGGAGGGCGGCCAACTCCTGTCTGCCATGCGGAGGTTGTTGCGGCCACTGAACAATCGCCGCATTACCTTTGACCAACCCGGCTGCGGTCGTGTACGAACCGCGGTCCTGTCGTACCGGTGGAGGGGCTTTGAGGATTTTCCTGGTTAGGCACGGCGACGCGGACGCTGAGATCCCCGAGGGTCTCGGTGACGAGGCGCGCGCGCTCACAGCGAAGGCGCGTGCAAGTACCGCCGCACACTTCGCATCGTTGTCCGAGCGCATGGGCCCTATCGGCCTCATCCTGACCAGCCCCGTGGCTCGCACGATGCAAACGTCGCAGATTCTGTCGTTCGCGACGAAGCACGAGGGCCTGCTGAAGGCGCACCGCAGCCTGCTCCCGGACATGCCGGTGGGCGCTGTGGAGCCGGTGCTCGCCGAGCACGCGGACCAGAACCTGGTCCTGGTCGGCCACCAGCCTTCCATGGGCGCTCTCGCCGCTCATCTCCTGGGGATGCAGTCGTTCCCCAAGCCCGTCAACCCGGGCACCGTCATCGCCCTGGAGCGCATCGAGAGCGAGACGCCGCCGCACTTCAAGTTCCTGTTCTACGCGGCCCCCGGCCAGCAGGTGCTTGAAGTCATCCAGTGAGGCCCGTACGGCCATGATGGACGAAGCCCGCTACAACCAGCTCGTGGCCGGCGTCTTCAAGCGGATGATTGCCGCCGCGGACGCCATCGACCCGGACATCCTGGAGGCGGAGAGCACGGGTGACATGCTCACCCTCACCGCCCGCTCCCGGGAGAAGTGCATCGTCAACACCCAGCGCGCCGTGAAGCAGGTCTGGGTGGCGGGACGAGGCCAGGGCATCCACTTCAACTACGACGAAGCCAGCGGCACCTGGCAGGACGACAAGGGGCGCGGCCTGGAGCTGTTCCGCTTCGTCGCCGACGTCGTGCACGACATCAGCGACGTGGACTTCATCTACCCGTCCTGAGTCCGGCTGGCGGCATCGCTGGCCACCTCCACCCAGTCACCACCGGCCGCCTGCGCGCGTCGCAGTGCGTCTCCCGCGTCCTTCAGCAGCCCGCCGAAACTGACCTGCTGTCCCGGGGCACCCGGTGGCGCGCTCTTGTTGCCAGCCGGAGGCTCGGACACGGCCACACCCACGGACGCGGTGCCAGGAGGCAGGCCCTGCACGGCCTTCAGCTTCTCCCGCAGGCGCTCCGCCACCACCCGCGCACCCGAACGAGGCGTGTGCGGAAGGAAGACGACGAAGCGGCTGTCCGCGAAGGGCACGGCCACGTCGATGTCGCGCACGCCCTCCACCAGCAGGCCCAGCGTCTCCGCCAGCGCTCCGCGCCTCGCCGTGGGTGACAGCGCCGCGGCCCGCTCCGTGAAGCGGTCCACCTCCACCATCAGCAGGGCGATGGGATAGCGGTAGCGCCGGCTGCGCTTCACCTCCATCAGCATCAGCCGCTTGAGGAACTCGAAGTCCGCCGACGTGCCGCCCGCGGACGCGGCCGGCTCCGGACGAGTGGCGCGTCGGGCCTCGGGTTCCACCACCGGCGTCGTGGCTGGAGACGGCGCGGAAGGCGCCACAACGGCGCGCCTAGCGTCCTCGCGCTGCATCAGGAGCGAGACGCACGTCAGCACGGTGACGCGCTTGAGGGGACCCACCAGGCTGCCGTCCGCACCCGCCTGGGCGGCGCGCTCGTCGGCCTGCTCCTCGTCCGGCGGGTACACCAGCAGCACCGGAATCTGGTGCCCCTGGGCACGCAGGCTCCGGCACAGCGCCTCTCCATCCAGCGGCCCCAGCCCCGAGGCCAGGACCACCGAGGGCGGCCGCTCTCGCGAGGCGCGTTGAGCCTCGTCCGCGCTGGCCACCCAACTCACTTCGTGGCCGGCTCCCTCGAGGAACCGGCGCAAGACACCCGCCACCGGAGCGGCGGGCTCGGCGAGGAGCACGAAGGCCATCAGACCTCCATGACCTCCTTCTCCTTCTTCTTGATGATGTCATCCACCTGGGCCACGCCGCCGTCGGTCTCCTTCTGGACCTTCTCGGAGATGCGCTTGTGGTCGTCCTCGGTGATTTTCTTGTCCTTCAACTGCACCTTGAGCGCCTCGTTGGCGTCGCGGCGGATGTTGCGGATGGCGACCTTGTGGTCCTCACCCTTCGTCTTCACCTGCTTGGCGATGTCCTTGCGGCGCTCCTCGGTGAGCGGCGGGAAGGGCAGGCGAATCATCTCCCCGTCGTTCATCGGGTTGATGCCGAGGTTGGCCTCGCGCAGGGCCTTCTCGATCTCCTTCAGGACCGTCTTCTCCCACGGTTTGATGATGATGAGCCGGGGCTCCGGGGCGCTGACGCTGGCCACGCCGGACAGCGGGGTGGGCGTGCCGTAGTAGTCCACGCGGATGTTGTCGAGGATGGCGGTGCTGGCGCGCCCGGTGCGCACCTTGGTCAGCTCCCGCTTGAGGTCCTCGAGGGACTTGTCGATACGGCCCTTCAATTCGACGACGATGTCACCGCTCATATGCGAGCTCTCCTTGAACACGAGTCGGGATGAATACGAGGGGTCAGGCCCAGACCGTCTCGTTGCCGCCCACGACGGTACCAATCTCTCCGCCCCCCAGCACCGCGCGCTGGATGTTTCCCGGCACGGTGAGGTCGAAGACGATGATGGGCAGCTTGTTGTCCATGCACAGCGAGATGGCCGTGGAGTCCATCACGTTGAGGTTCTGCTTCAACACGTCCATGTACGTCAGCGTGCGGTAGCGGCGCGCCGTCGGGTCCTTCTTCGGATCCGCGTTGTAGATGCCGTCCACCTTCGTCGCCTTGAGGATGACCTGGGCGTTGATTTCCATGGCGCGCAGCGACGCGGCCGTGTCCGTCGTGAAGTACGGATTGCCCGTGCCCGCAGCGAAAATCACCACCCGCCCCTTCTCCAGGTGGCGCACCGCGCGCCGGCGGATGTAGGGCTCGGCGATCTGCTCCATCTTGATGGCGGACAGCACGCGCGTGTGCATGCCCTTCTTCTCCAGCGCGTCCTGCATCGCCATGGAGTTGATGCACGTGGCCAGCATGCCCATGTAGTCGGCGCTGGCCCGGTCCATCCCCTCCGTCGCGCCCGCCACGCCGCGGAAGATGTTGCCTCCGCCAATGACGAGGGCCACCTCCACCCCGGCCGCCGCCAGTTTGATGACCTCGTCGGCGATGCCACTGAGCGTGGGTGGGTGGATGCCGTACTTCCCTTCTCCCATCAGGGCCTCGCCCGAGAGCTTGAGGAGGATGCGCTTGAAGCGGAGCGGTTGGGTCGTGTCGGAGGACATGCGCGTCCGCTTCTATCCCCCGCCTGCCGCCATATCAACGCCCGAGTCGGACACTCCCGCTCACACCGTCAGATGCCAATCGCCTGGAGGAGCCCCAGGGCCCGCAAAAGGCGAGGGCCGCGTCCTCCGCCCCGGTGAGGGGAACGGAGCGCGCGGCCCTCAGGGCCCGACGGCAAGCCCTTCATGGCCCGGGAGGGCCGTGAGGTCAGCCCTGGCCCAGCGTCTTGGCGACTTCGGCGGCGAGGTCATCCTTCTTCTTCTCGATGCCCTCACCCACCTCGAACCGGACGAAGCGGCGCACGGAGACCTTCTCGCCAATCTTCGCGGCGCGCTCGGTGAGCATGTCACCGAACTTCTTCTTGTCGTCCTTCACCCAGAACTGGTCCACGAGGCAGACCTGCTCGTAGAACTTCTCCATCTTCCCGACGAGGATCTTGTCCAGCATCGCCTCGGGCTTGCCCTGCTGCTTGAGCAGCTCGCGCTGAATCTCGCGCTCCTTGTCCATGTTGTCCGTGGGGACTTCCTCGCGACGGACGAACTTGGGGCTGGCCGCGGCGATCTGCATCGCCACTTCCTTCACCAGCTCCTGGAAGTCAGGGTTGCGAGCGACGAAGTCCGTCTCGCAGTTGACCTCCACCAGCACGCCGATACGGCCGCCGTGGACGTACGTGCCGACGAGGCCCTCGGCCGCGACGCGACCTTCCTTGCCCGCCGCCTTGGAGATGCCCTTCTTGCGCAGCCACTCCTCGGCCTTGGCGAAGTCGCCACCAGTCTCGGTGAGCGCCTTCTTGCAATCCATCATGGGCGCGCTGGTCCGCTCGCGCAGGTCCTTCACCATCTGGGCCGTGATTTCGGCCATGTTCGGCTCCTGTCTCCACCGTCACGAGGGCGCCAGGCGCCGGGCGGAGCATCCGGGTTCAAGGGGATACGGCTACGGCGAAAACAAGGACGGCCGGGTCGCAGGCATTCTGATGCGCCACCCGGCCGCCACGAAGACTGAGGTACAGCGGGAGGCGACTACTCCTTCGCCGCCTCGCCACCCTCGGCCGCGGGCTGCTCGACCGCGGCGGGCTGCTCGGCCACGACCGGGGCGCCCTTCATCTCCACGAGGGGGCCACGGCGCTCGCCGCCGCCACGGTCACCACCGCGGTCGCCACCCCGGCGATCCCGGTTGTCGCGGCGCGGGCCACGGCGGTCGTCGCGGTCGCGGCGGTCATCACGACCCTCGCGCTCCTCCTGCTCGTCGCGCTCCGCCGCGCCAGACGCGCGGTAACGGGCGGCGCCCTCGATGCAGGCCTCGGCGATCTTCGACGTGAAGAGCTTGATGGAGCGGATGGCGTCGTCGTTGCCGGGAATCACGAAGTCGATGCCGTCGGGATCGCAGTTCGTGTCCACCAGGCCAATCACGGGGATGCCCAGGCGGGTCGCCTCGTGGATGGCGATGTGCTCCTTCTTCGGGTCGATGATGAAGACGCAGCGGGGCAGCTTCGACATCTCCTTCACGCCGCCCAGGTTCTTCTCCAGCTTCTCGCGCTCGCGCTCCAGCGAGGCGACTTCCTTCTTGGGCAGACGGTCGAACGTCCCGTCCTCGGCCATCTTCTCCAGCGTCTTCAGCCGGTCGATGCCCTGCTTGATGGTCTTGAAGTTGGTCAGCGTGCCACCCAGCCAGCGGCTGGTGACGAAGTACTGACCGGCGCGAGCGGCCTCCTCGCGGATGACGTCCTGCGCCTGCTTCTTGGTGCCGACGAACAGCACCGTGCCGCCACGGGCCGTCACGTCCGCCACGAAGCGGAACGCCGAACGGGCCATGGAGACCGTCTTCTGCAGGTCGATGATGTAGATGCCGTTGCGGGCACCGAAGATGTAGGGCTTCATCTTCGGGTTCCAGCGCTTCGTCTGGTGGCCGAAGTGGACGCCGGCCTCCAGGAGCTGCCGCATCGTGATGCCGCCGGCGGCGGCCATGGCCTGCTGCTGCGTCTGCGTTTCCTGCGTGTCGATCGACATGTGTTTCTCCGGTTGTTCCGCCACACCCGGGTGTTGCTCCGGCCGTGACTTCCGGGAGCGAGGACCCTCCTTTCGGAGGAAGTCCTCCACTCACGAGAGCACCGGCGACCGGCACGGGCGTGTGTGAAGTGGGTACGACTCGGGGTTGACACCCCCGACCTCAGGCTACGAGGCGGGGGGTCCTTAACAGAACCCTTCCCGGCGGCGCAAGCTTCGCTTCACCGCCGTGGCGGGAAGAAGGCTCGTGCCCGCCCTCCTGCCCTCCTGGCACCCTTTCCAGGGCCCCACAGGGCAGGACCGGATGCTGGAAAGAGGACCGGCGCGGCCCGCCGCCCGACAACCCCGGGCGGCGCCGCGCCGGCGCCCTGCTCCTGACATCCCCGAGAAGGGCCTGCTTAGACGCTGGCTTCCGCCGCGCCGTGGCACTTCTTGTACTTGCGACCGCTGCCGCAGGGGCAGGGGTCATTGCGGCCCACGCGGGGGCCCTGCTGGGCGGCCGGAGGACGGGCCGCCGCGGCCACGGAGGCCTCGTCCAGCTTGCCCTCCGCCGTGCCACGGCCTTCCACCGCCTTGCGCTGCTGCTGGGCCAGCTGGCGCTGGATGCGGACGGCCTCTTCCTCCGCGCTGGTGGCGGAGCGGGGCTGCACGCGCATGAGCTGCGAGACGAACTGCGCCTTGATGGCGGACAGGGTCTGGATGAAGCCCTGGTAGCCCTCGCGCTTGTACTCCTGCTTCGGGTCCTTCTGGCCGTAGCCACGCAGGCCGATGCCCTGGCGCAGGTGGTCCATGCCCAGCAGGTGCTCCTTCCAGAGCCGGTCGATGGTCGCCAGGTAGTTGTACTGGAGGAAGCGCAGGAAGTTCTCGCCGAACTCCTCGTCGCGGGTGCGGAAGACCTTCTCCGCCGCCTTGAAGATGTGGTCCTGGAGCTCGTCGCGGTTGCCCACGCCCTCGAAGCCCATCTCCAGGTCGAACGTCTCCTTCACGTTCTTCGAGAGGGCATCCAGGTCCCACCCGTCCGAGCCCTTGGTGGGCGCGTACGTGTCGACGGTGGAGACGATGACGTCCTCCAGCGCGTCCAGGACCATCTCCTTGAAGTCCGCCCAGCTCACCATCCGCTCGGAGCGGCTCTTCACGCGCGTCTTCGGGTCCTCGGTGAACTCCACCAGGGGCACGCCCGCGCCCGCGGCCAGCACCTGACGCCGCAGCTTGTAGATGGTGCGCCGCTGCTGGTTCATCACGTCGTCGTACTCGAGCAGGTTCTTGCGGATGTCGAAGTTGTGTCCCTCGACGCGCTTCTGGGCCCCTTCAATCGCTCGGGACAGCCAGATGTGCTCGATGACCTCGCCCTCCTCCATGCCCAGCCGCTCCATGAGTCCCTGGATGCGCTCCGAGCCGAAGATGCGCATCAGGTCATCCTCGAGCGAGAGGAAGAACCGGCTGGCGCCCGGGTCACCCTGGCGACCGGCGCGGCCACGCAGCTGGTTGTCCACGCGGCGCGACTCGTGGCGCTCGGTGCCGATGATGAACAGGCCGCCGGCCTTCATCACCTCCTCGCGCTCCTGCTTCGTCTCCGTCTCCAGCCGGGCCTGCGCGGCGACGAGCCGCTGCTCCCAGTCGGCCAGCGCCTCCTGGTAGGCCACCATCGGGTCCACCTGCGGCGCGGCGCCATCCGCCGGGGGCGGCAGGGGCTCGGGAGCCTCCGGCGCGGGGCCCACGGAGGCCTTGGCGAGCACCTCCGCGTTGCCGCCCAGGAGGATGTCCGTTCCACGGCCGGCCATGTTGGTGGAGATGGTGACGGCGCCCTTGCGGCCCGCCTGCGCGACGATGTCCGCCTCGCGCTGGTGCTGCTTGGCGTTGAGGACGTTGTGGGGGACGCCACGCTTCTTCAGGAAGTTGGCGACCACCTCGCTCTTGGCGATGGACACCGTGCCCACCAGCACCGGCTGCCCGTTCTTGTGCAGCTCTTCAATCTGCGCGGCCACCGCCTCGAACTTCTCGCGCTCCGTCTTGTAGACCACGTCCTGCTGGTCCTTGCGGACGTTGGTGCGGTTGGTCGGGATGACGCGGACGTCCAGGTTGTAGATCTTCGCGAACTCCTCCGCCTCCGTGTCCGCGGTGCCCGTCATGCCGGACAGCTTGGTGTACATGCGGAAGTAGTTCTGGAACGAGATGGTCGCCAGCGTCTGGTTCTCGTTCTCGATCTTCACGCCCTCCTTGGCCTCGATGGCCTGGTGGAGGCCGTCGGACCAGCGGCGGCCCGGCATCTGGCGGCCGGTGAACTCGTCGACGATGACGACCTCGCCGTCCTTCACCACGTAGTCCTTGTCGCGCTTGTAGAGCGTGTGCGCGCGCAGGCCCTGCTCGACGTGGTGGAGCGTCTCGATTTCGCCCGGGTCGTAGAGGTTGGACACGCTCAGCCGCTTCTGCAGCTTTTCGATTCCGTCATCCGTCAGGGACACCGAGCGGTGCTTCTCATCCAGGGTGAAGTCCTGGTCCGGGACGAGGCCGGGGATGACCTGGTCCACCCGGTAGTACTTGTCCGTGCTGTCCTCGGTGGGACCGGAGATGATGAGCGGGGTGCGGGCCTCGTCGATGAGGATGGAGTCCACTTCGTCGACGATGGCGTAGTTCAGCTCGCGCTGGACGTAGTCCTGCAAGCGGAACTTCATGTTGTCGCGCAGGTAGTCGAAGCCGAACTCGTTGTTCTGCCCGTAGGTGATGTCCGAGCGGTACGCTTCCTGGCGCTGCTTGTCCGACAGCTCGTGGAGCACGCAGCCCGTCGTCATGCCCATGAACTTGTAGACGCGCCCCATCCACTCCGCGTCGCGGCGGGCGAGGTAGTCGTTCACCGTCACCACGTGCACCCCGCGCCCGGACAGGGCGTTGAGGTAGCAGGGCAAGGTGGCCGTCAGCGTCTTGCCTTCACCAGTGCGCATCTCCGCGATGCACCCCTCGTGCAGGAACATGCCGCCGATGAGCTGGACGTCATAGTGACGCTGGCCGATTTCGCGGCGCGCGCCTTCACGGATGAGCGCGAAGGCCTCGAAGAGCATGCTGTCGAGCGGCCTCCCGTTCTGAATCTCCTGCTTCAGCCGAGCCGTCTCGGCAGGAAAGTCCTCGTCCTTGAGGGCCCGCATCCGGCTCTCCAGCTCGTTGATGCGGATGACCTTCTCGCGGGCCTTCTTGAGCTCGCGCTCATTCTTGGTCCCGATGAGCTTCTTCAGCGTCCATTCGATCATTCGTTGACTCTCTCGCGGCCGGAGAATCCTCGAAGGACGGCGGCGAGTGAAGGGAAATCCCTGGAGATGTAAGGGAGGCTTGGTGGGAAACCACGCGCGCCTCTTGAAACTTCCTCTCGGCCGGTTGCCCAGCGCGCATCGGTTCAGAGTAAAGCGGAAAGGAGCCCACGCAATGTCCCCTCCGCGAAATCCCCGCCGCCGGCCTGCCCGGGGCGCCCCCTCGAAGTCCCCTCGTCGCCCTGACCGCCCGGCGCCGCCCCCCCACCGCAAGTCCGCTCCCACCCAGGGCAAGGCGGCCCCTGCACGCAC
>NZ_JABXEM010000191.1:0-23209 GCF_013372595.1 Myxococcus sp. AM011 | reverse complement strand
GCTCCGACGCCCGCACCCGCGCCGGTGGCCCGAGGCGCGTCGCTGGCGTTGGACCCGAAGGCGTTTCCGATGTTGACGTCGCTGGGCCGCAACCTGAGTCAGCTGGCCCGCGAGGGTCGGTTGGATCCGGTGGTGGGCCGCGCGCGGGAAATCGAAGAGGTCATCGACGTCCTCGGCAAGCGCCGCACCAACAACCCGTGCCTCCTGGGTGAAGCGGGCGTGGGGAAGACGGCCGTCGTCGAAGGCGTGGCGCAGCGGCTGTTGAGCCTGCGTGGGAGCCTGGCGGAGAAGGTGGTGGTGGAGCTGGACATGGCCTCGCTGGTCGCGGGCACCCAGCTGCGAGGCTCCTTCTCCGAGAAGCTCAACACCTTGAAGGAAGAGGTCCGCCGCGCGGAAGGCCGCATCATGGTCTTCATCGACGAGATTCACACCCTGGTGGGCGCGGGCTCCACGGGCGACGGGCCGCAGGACGCGGCGAACGAGCTGAAGACGGCGATGGCGCGCGGTGAGTTCCCCTGCATCGGCGCGACGACGCACGACGAGTACCGCAAGTTCATCAGCGCGGACCCGGCGCTGGAGCGGCGCTTCACGCCCGTCGTGGTCCACGAGCCGTCGGTTCCTGACACGGTGGAGATCCTCCGCGGCATCATCGGCCGGTACGAGGAGCACCACGCGCTGCGCTATCGCCCGGAGGCGCTGGAGGCCGCTGCGTCGCTGGCCAGCCGTTATGTGACGGACCGGTTCATGCCGGACAAGGCCATCTCGGTGGTGGACCTGGCGGGCAGCCGGTGCCACCGCGAGGGACGCGACGTGGTGGAGGTCTCCGACGTGGCGCGGGTGGTGGCGAAGCTCGCGGGCGTGCCGGAGGAGCGGCTGTTGATGAACGACTCGTCGCGCCTGCTGCGGCTGGAGCAGGACCTGAGCGAGCGGGTCATCGGACACGAAGAGGCGATTGCGCGAATCGCGCGGGTCATCCGTCGCAACTACGCGGGCTTCGCGTCGCGCCGGCCCATGGGCAGCTTCCTCTTCCTGGGCCCCACGGGCGTGGGCAAGACGGAGATGGCGCGCGGACTCGCGGAGGTGCTGTTCGGCAACCGCGATGCACTGGTTCGGCTGGACATGAGCGAGATGGCGGAGGCGCATGGGGTGTCGCGCCTCATCGGCTCTCCGGCGGGCTACGTGGGCTTCGGCGAGGGTGGGCAGCTCACCGAGCCGGTGCGGCGGCGGCCCTCGTCCGTCGTGGTGCTGGACGAAATCGAGAAGGCGCACCGCGAGGTGCAAATGCTGCTGCTCCAGGTGCTGGAGGAGGGGCGGCTGACGGACGGCAAGGGTCGGCACATCGACTTCTCCAACACCGTCATCGTGATGACGACCAACCTGGGCGCGGAGGCGTTCTCCCGCACGGGTCGTCCGCTGGGCTTCGGCTCGGAGGGCTCGGCGACGACGAACGCGCTGGAGCTGGCGGCGTCGGCGGCGCGCAAGGCCCTGCCCCCGGAGCTGTGGAATCGCATCGACGAGCGGCTCCCTTTCCGGCCCCTGGAGGAGGAGGAGGTCGCGCGCATCGCCACGCTGTTGCTGGAGGAGAGCAGCAAGCGGCTCTCCACCGAGCGCGGCATCGAGTACTCCGCGGGCCAGGACGTGGTGGGCCACCTGCTGAAGTCGGGCGGGTTCGACCCGCAGCTCGGCGCGCGGCCGATGCGGCAGATGGTGCAGCGGCTGGTGGAAGGGCCACTCGCGGAGCGCATCCTCTCTGGTGAGTTTGGCGCGGGCGACAAGGTGCGAGTCGCGCTGCTCGCCGGTCAGCTCGCGTTCCAGCGGGTGCGATGAGTCCCCGCGTCCCACGGACGCGGAGTGGCAAGGGTGCGGGGATGCCCGCTCCCAATGCGGGCACGGGTGCCTCACGGAAGCGTGCTGGCAAAGCAGCACAGAAGCACTCTCCGGAAAGCAGCCTCGACACCTCGCGGCAACTCGGTGACGCGGCGGCACGCGGAGCCGCACCGGAAGCTCCCCGAAGAGGCTCGGCGCTCCGCCCGTCGCGAGCCGGAAGAACCTCGCCGCGCCCAGCCCGCCCACCGGTGGTCATCATCGGAGCGGGACGGCTCGGTGGCGCACTGGGCCTCGCGCTCAACGCAACCGGCTGGCCCGTCCGCATGCATTCACGCGCAGAAGAGGGACGCCTTCGCGCCGAAGCCCTCGGCCTGAAGACCGCGACCCCCGAGGACCTGCGGCGCGCGCGCCTCGTGCTCCTCTGCGTCCCCGACGCCGAGGTCCCTCGCGTCGCGGAGGAGCTCGCCACCACCCTGCCCCGCTCCGTAGCCTTCGTTCACACCGCGGGCGCGCTGTCCCTGGACGCACTGGGACCGCCGCGAGGTCGCGCGCTCGGCTCCTTCCATCCGCTCTGCGCGGTGTCCTCCGCCCGGGACTCGCTCGCGGGTCACACCGCCGCCATCAGCACCCGCTCGCGCGCGCTGCGAGACGTGCTCCGTCACATGGCCGTCGACGTGGGACTGGACACGCTGGAAGTGCCCGAGGGCCACCGCGCCGCCTATCACGCGGGTGCGGTGATGAGCGCGGGTCTCATGGTGGCGCTCGCGGATGCCGCCGTCGCCGCGCTCGGTGCCGCGGGCATCGACCCGAAGGACGCCCTGCGAGCCCTGCTGCCGCTGATGCGCTCCGCCCTGCGTGGCATGGAAGCCCGGGGCCTCGCGGGAGGCCTCACCGGACCCATCGTCCGAGGCGACGCGGGCGTGGTGGCCGCGCACCTCGCGGCCCTCCCCGACGACGTCGCCCCCATCTACCGACTGCTGTCGCGGCGCGCGTTGAAGCTGGCCTCGGAGCGTCTGCGCCCCGAGTCGCGCGCCGCGCTGGAGCAGCGACTCAGGTGATGATCAACGAGCCCTGAAGGCCCTTGCGCACCGAGCCGAGCGCGCGCTCCGAAGCGGCCTCCGCCTCCGTGAGTCGACGCAGGCACAGCTCGCCCTGCCCCGACGCCACGCCGCGCTGCAGGTCCGACAGCAGCGTGAGCGAGGCCTGGAGCATCTCCTTACCCTGGGCCGTCTCGTTGACCGGCTTCTCGGCGGCCTTCGCCACCGCCTCGCCGAACGCCTTGATGGTGCCCCCGAGCTTGGCCGCGTCGAAGCTGGCCAGCAGCGGCTTGATGCGCGTGGGGTCGATGCGGATGAGCCGCAGCGCGCCCACCCGAGCGAAGCCCGGGTGCAGCAGGCCGATGTCGCTCATCTCGAACGCGCCCAGCAGGCCCTCGTCCGGAGCCGGGTGCGCGTGCGGCACCACGTCCACGAAGAGGGGCAGCGCGTCCGCGCCCTGGCGGTACAGCTCGACCTCTTCCTCATCCAGCGGCGGGAAGGAGGTCGGCGCGCCGATGAAGAGCAGCGGCAACACGATGTCGTGCCAGAAGTCCTCGGGCGCGGAGCCCGTGCCGTTCACCGTGGCGAACAGGTGGACCATCAGCTCGGCCAGTCGCGGGGCGCGCTCGGCCTGCTCGATGAGCGTCTTGCTCGGGTCCAGGCGCTGGAGGGACTGGACGATCTGCCCCTCGAACTGCTGCCGCGCCTCGGCCGGGAGGTCCTGCGCGCGACCCAGCGCGTTGCGCACGTCGCGGGCCAGCACGTCCGGCTTCGTCTCCAGCGTGGTGGTCGCCTTCTTCGGGTCCACGACGACGAACTGGAGGAAGCCCGGGTCGAACAGGCGCTGGTAGTCCACCGGCGTCAGCTTCGGCGCCTGACCGCCCAAAGCCTGGGCCGGGTTGGTGCCGAAGCGGGCCTGCCCCAGCGAGCGGCGGATGTCCGACGCCAGGTCATCCAGCCGGGCCAGCTTGTTTTGACCCAGTGCGTCCATCGCCGCGCCGAACGGCGACAGCATGATGATGGCCTCCGGGAAGCCCAGGGTGGCGCCCTCTGGGGAGTCGCGGTTGGGGAACCAGAACGCGTTGTGCTCCAGGATGAGGCGCATGGCGAACGCGCCGGCCAGACCCAGGGCGATGGTCTGGTGCTCGGGCTTGTTCACCTGGAAGGGGCCACCGAGCACCTTCGCGACGGCCTTCTCCACGTCCGCCCAGGGGGCCTTGACCAGGTCGAGCGGCTTGCCCTCGGCCTTCTCGAGGGCCTCGGCGACCTGAAGCTGCGCCTGGTGGACGTGCTGGGGGACAGGATGCGCCTGGGGTTCCGGTTGGGACATGAAGGAATCCGAAATCGAAAGGGAAGCGGAGGGCCTCCCCTTACCGTGAAAAACGCGTTCGTGGCTACGATTTGTGGCCAGTAGGATGGCCCGCATGCCTGCTTCCCGCTGGCGCTTGCGCTGGCATGCCGTGGCCGTCTGTTTCCTGCTGACAAGCTGGGGGTGTGCTTTCGTCACACCTCGTTTTCCCCAAGACATCCAGACGTCGTTCGCGCGCGACCCGATGCGCAAGCTGACGACGGAGTCCCTGGAGCTCTACTACCCGGAGCAGCTCCGAGGCCCCGCGCTGCGGATGGCGGCGCGGCTGGAGGGCTGCGTGGAGCGGCTGCGCGCCCAGACGTGGCGCAAGGAGCCTCGCGACAGGCTCCTCGTCTACATGACGAGCGCGGACTTCAACAACGCGTACGTCGTACCGGACTACGTCAGCATCCCGCAGCAGATGGTGGTGCCGGCGCACATGACGCTGGAGCTGTTCCACTTCTTCGGGTTGGGCGAGGTCGACGTCGGCGACGTGGCCTGCCACGAGGCCGTGCACTACGTCCAGCTCCAGCAGACCAATGGCCTCTGGGGCTTCCTCAACACCTTCACGGGGGGCCTGTTCCAGCCCAACACCTTCACCGAGTCCTGGTTCCTGGAAGGACTGGCCACGTACTACGAGGGCCGCTTCGGCAAGGACACCGGGCGTCCCCACAGTCCGGTGTGGCGGGGCTGGTTCGATTCGGTGGTGCAGGCGAAGAACGGGAAGTTGGATCCGGGTTACCTGTCGCCGGAGAACCGGGCGTTGGATCCGTTTGGAGGCAACTACCTCACGGGCATGCACTTCGTGGAGTACCTGGCCACGAAGTATGGCGAGGCGAAGCTGTGGCAGTTGGTGGACAAGCAGGGCTCCACCATCATCCCGCCCATCGCGGTGACGCTGCGCTTCAAGAGCGTCTATGGCAAAGACATCGGCGCGCTCTTCGCCGAGTTCAGCAAGGACCTGCACGAGCAGCTCATCGTGCGCGAGCGGCCGGAGTCGCAGCGCGTCTGGCTTCCCGAAGCGGGATACTTCTCGCGGCTCGCCTCGCATCCGTCGAGCGGTGTGACGGCGCTGGTGAGCGTGGGGCGGGAGCAATACTCGCGGCTGACGGTGCGCGAGCCGGACGGGCGCGTGCGGTTCGAGCGACCCTTGGTGGAGCTGCTGCCCTTCCGCCGCTGGGTGCTGGGCTCGTCGACGCTGGTCAGCGGCATGTCCTTCAGCTCGGACGGTGCGTGGCTCTACCTGGTGATGGCGGACCTGAACGCGGTGGGGGCGTATGACGCGAAGCTGTGGCGCGTGGACGCTCGCACGGGCGAGGTGGTGCGCGTCTGGGATGACGTGAAGGGAATGGGCGGGAGCATCACCCCGGATGGCGCGGCGTATGTCTATGTCCGCGTCGAGGGGGACACGGCGAACCTGAGGCGGCTGGAGCTGGAGACGGGCAAGCAGGAGGCGCTCACTCAATTCGATGCGAGCGCGCCCATCGGTCCTCCGGCGGTGTCGCCGGATGGGAAGCGGATGGTGTTCCCTCTGGCGGGGAGCCAGGGTTGGGACCTGGTGGTGCGCGAGGAGGATGGAAGCCTGCGCTGGCTGACGCGAGACGGGCTGTTCAACTACTCGCCACGCTGGCTGGACGCGGACCGCATCGTGTTCCTGCGCGAGGACACCGGACGACTCCAGGCGCACGTGATGACGGTCTCCACGAGGCAGTTGGCGCGAATCACCGATGCGCCGCATCTGGTGATGGACGTGAGCCCCGTGGGCACGGGCGAAGTGGTCTTCCTGAATCGCGCCGGGACGTCCTTCACCATCGACCGCTCGCCCGTGGTGGCGATGACGGAGCAGGTGGTGAGCAACGCGATGCCTCCAGGCAGCACGGAGACGACTCCCGCGGCCCCAGGTATCGAAGCACCCCTGCCCTCGCAGACAGACACGGCGCCGGTGAGCCCGCCGCCACTCACCGCCGCGCCCGCTGTCGTGACGCCGACGGACCCGACGACGCCTCCGCCCGCGCCCGAGGAGCTTTCGGACTTCCCTGGCACACCGCCGCCTGGAGCGCCGAACACGGGCATGTCGCCCGAGGCGCTGTCGGCCTTCCCCATCACGCCCTCGTCGAGCAACCCGGATGCGGGAGCATCGCCCGACACGCTCGTGGCCCGCCCGGACACGAACTCTTCGGGTGGACAGGATGCGGGCACCTCGCCCGACGCTCGCCCGGGCACCAGCGCCACGGCGGGACAGGCCACGGGCGCACCGGACTCCGGGGCAACAGCTCAGGGGCCCGGCACACCCGAACCAGCGCCAGGAGGCTTCACCGCCTTCCCGCCGGACTCCACGGACGCGCCCGTTGCGCCCGCTCCAGTGACTCCGCCGCTCGCGACCGCTGTTCCGGTGGAGCCGATAGGAACCGCCGAGGGAGATCTCGAAGCGCCTGTCGTCGCGCCGCCTCCCGACCCGGGCAAGCCGGTGACGGTGCTCACCGACGAGCCCTACTCGACACTGGAGGGCTTCCTCATCCCCGAGTTCCGACTCCCATATCTGTGGGTCGCGACGGACAGTACGGAGAACGAGAACTCGGACGACTTGTTGTTCAGCGGTGGGCTGTCACTCGCGGGCCAGGACCGGCTCGGCTTCCACGCCTACGCGCTGAACTTCACCTACAGCACGCAGGACCAAGAGCCCAACGTGTCGCTCGCGTACGGCAACGCGCAGCTGGCGCCCTGGTACCTGCAGGCATCCGTCTCGCGTGTACGGGACAACGACCGCACGGACCTTCAGGCGCTGGCCTACGCGTCCCGCACGTTCTGGACGACGCCGGTGACCATTGGCCTCTTGGCGCTGCGGCGTGAATTCGACGCCTTCGGCAGGTTCCCCCGCATCGTCACGCGGTTGATTGGCCCGGAGGTCTCCGCGTCCTACTTCGCGGGGGACGCCACGTCCTACGGTGGCCTCCAGCGCGGCCTGGGCATCTCCGTGAGTGGCGCCGTGTATCCCGGAGCGTTCGCTCTCGACTCGACGATGGGTGACGTCCGCGTGGGCCTGGATGGCTTCTTCGGCGGGCCCTGGAGCGGAACGGACAACATCCAGCTCACGGCGGTGGGGCGCTATCTGCCGGGTGCACCCGAGGGCCTGCTCGAGGTGGGCGGGTTCAGCGCGGGGCAGGTCTGGTACACCAGCCGACGCTCGACGGAGACGGCCCGTCTCCCGCTTCAGCTCCAGCCGGGCATCGCCTTCAGCGAGTACGTGCGCGGCTATGAAGACATCACGATTCGCGCGAAGAACGTGCTGATTGGCGGCGCGACGTACAAGTACCGGCTCGTCATCGACCACGGCTGGGCGTCCACGCTGTGGCTGTTGCCCTCGCTCTTCATCCGCAACGCCGAGCTGGACCTCTTCGCGACGCTGGCGCGCACCGACAACCGGGACAACCACGGCGCGTTCGGCGTGGCCATGTCACTCCAGTTCACCGTGGGGCAGGCCGTGCCCTTCTCCCTCTTCTACCAATTCGCCCGTCGCTACGACGATGGCCTGGGCGACCTGCACCTGTTCGGAGTCGGCCTCTAGGCCTCGCCCTACTTCCCGCGCCCCAGGCCATACAGGCCGGCGGCGCGGGCATGCGCCAACACGCCGGAAGGCACCAGCTCCGACGGCTCCGCGCCCCGCGCCAAGAGCTCGCGAATCACGGTGGAGGACACCTCGGCCAGGGGCGGGCCCACCGTGTCCGGCGCCGGGTAGCCCGCGCGGTACAGCACGATGACGCGCGACATCTCCTGGATGCGGTGGAAGTCCTTCCAGTGGGGCAAATCTCGCAGGATGTCGCTGCCGATGATGAGCGACCAGCGCACGCTCGGGTGCCGCTCCACCAGCAACGCGAGCGTGTCCACCGTGCGCCCCGTCAGCCCGGCCTCGCTCTCGACGCGCGTCGTCTTCAACCAGCCCGACGTCTCGCGGCACATGGCGTCGCACATGGAGACGCGGTGCTCGAACGCCTCCATCTGCTTGCCGAACGGGTGCTGCGCGGACGGCATCAGCCACACCTCGTCCACGCCCTGCGTCGCGTGAACGTACGAGGCCGCCATCAGATGCCCTACGTGCGGCGGATTGAACGAGCCTCCAAGGAGCGCGACCTGCACGTCAGGGCCTCACGTCACTTCAAGGTCAGCTTCGGGGACTTCTTGTCCAGCACCAGCACCCGCGGCTCCAGCACCACGTGCCCGTCGAGCCGGTACGCGGAGAAGCGCAAGTCCCGGTCCACCTTCTCCAGCAGCGCGCACGTCTGCTCGGCGGCGCCCACCAATCGTCCCGGCGTCAGGAAGTAGCGCGGACCAATCTGGACGACCTTGGGCTCCGAGTCCTTGCCGTGGACGAACACGAGCGCGTTGAGCAGATCATCCCGCGTCAGGTCGTTCTTGTCGTGAACCACGCAGCACAGCGTGTCGCCCAGCAGGTCCATCGCCTTGTTGTTGATGGTCGGGTCTCGATACTGGAGCGACTCGCGCTCCGGCACCCGCACGAAGCGCTCCATCACCAGCCGTCGGTCCTCCTCGGAGGCCACGTCCGCTGGCACCGCGCCCCGCGAGGGAGTGCGAGGCAGCGCGTCCTGGCTGCCGAGCCACTGGCTCACGTCCGCCAGGAAGTCTGAGTCCGAGTACTCCCGGCCGCCCCGGCTCTTCTGCCGCCGCCAGAGCAACCACTCGTCCAGGTCCGTGTAGCGCGCGCCGGTGAAGAGGAAGCGGCGCGCGCCCAGGGAGCGCAGCAGCTCATAGGCCGCGTCGAAGGCTTGCAGGTCGCCGTGGCTGTCGGAGAAGACACCAATCACGTGGAAAGTCCCACGCTCAAGCGTACAGCAGGTAGGGCGCCCTGTGTCCGGCGAAGCGCTCCGCCTGGGCGGAGAACCCCTCCATCAGCCGGTCCAGGCTCCAGCCCGCCTCGATTCCCCGGCGCACCTGGTCCGTCCCACACAGCAAATCGAACGCCGGGACGTCCTCGACGAACTCGTACGCGTCCGCCCGCCAGTCGAACCTCCCCGGGCCGATGTCGCGCAGTGCCTGGAAGATGGCCACCCCGGTGCGCAGCGGAAGGAACGCCCGCCGGTCCGTGACGTGGATGAAGGCCCCGTTGCAGGACTCGCCCCGGTACTTGTCGAACGTCGGGGTGAAGCCCACGGCGCGGAACGCCACGCCCGGCAGGTCCTCCTTCGCCAGCCGCGCCAGCAGCGCGTCCGTGTCCACCCACGGCGCGCCGAACTGCTCGAAGGGGCGGCACGTCCCACGCCCCTCGGAGACGTTGGTCCCCTCCCCCAGGCACATGCCCGGATACACCAGCGCCGTGTCCGGCGTGGGCATGTTGGGCGACGGAGAGATGAAGGGCAGGTCCGTCTCGGACCAGAAGTGCTCGCGGCGCCAGCCCTCGCAGGGCACCACCGTCAGCGCGCAGCCGAAGCCCTCCTGCGCGTTGAACAACCGGGCCAGCTCCCCCGCCGTCATGCCGTGGCGGTTGGGCAGCGCGTACAGACCCACGAAGGAGCGGAACCCCTCCCCCACCAGGTTGCCCTCCATCGCCTGGCCGTTGAGCGGATTGGGCCGGTCCAACACGTAGAAGGGCACGCCCGCCTTGGCGGCCACCTTCATGGCCAGCGCCATGGTGTAGACGTAGGTGTAGTAGCGGCTGCCCACGTCCTGGATATCGAAGACGAGCGCGTCCAGGCCCTTGAGCCACTCGACGCGCGGGGACAGCGATTCGAAGGTGGAGCCGTAGAGGCTGTGCACGGGCACGCCGGTGCGGCGGTCCTTCGCCTCGCCCACGGCCACCATGTACTGCGCCTCGCCGCGCACGCCGTGCTCCGGGCCGAACAGCGCGCCCAGCGTCACGCCCGGCGCCTGGGACAGCAGGTCCGCCAGGTGGCGGAATTTCGAGTCCACGCTGGTGGGGTTGACGATGGCACCCACGCGCTTGCCCTTCAGCGCCGAGAAGCCCTGCTCCACCCACACGTCCAGTCCCGTCTTCACCTTCGTCACGGCGATTCCTTCCTCGCGACCGGCCTCACGGCCCCGTCGTCAATCCTTGAAGCTCTTGAGCGCGTTCAGGGCGGACTGCTTCGAGTCGCACCGCCCCATGCCGAAGATGCCGCCGGAGCCGTCATCCTCCCCACCGTCCTCCGACAGGTCCTCCAACGCCCCCAGCGCGCTCGTCAGTTTCAGGGAGCGGACCGTCTCCGCCGCCGAAGTGCGCACATCGCACCTGGGATGCGACAGCAACTGGGTAATGCGCTTCTCCGCGTCGGAGCTGCCCGCCTTCACCGCGCGAGCGTAGTCTCCGAGGGCGCGCCGCGGGTCCTCCAGCGCCTCGTCCAGCCGCCCCTGGAGGAAGTGACGCCGCCCCGTGTCCTTCTCGTCGCCGATGAGCTT
Source organism: Myxococcus sp. AM011 (assembly GCF_013372595.1). Lineage (NCBI taxonomy): Bacteria > Pseudomonadati > Myxococcota > Myxococcia > Myxococcales > Myxococcaceae > Myxococcus > Myxococcus sp. AM011. The sequence goes on along the minus strand of NZ_JABXEM010000191.1, from coordinate 12,589 downwards.
CCGCGCTTCCTTGGCCAGCGGCTCGCGCTCGCTCTTGGGCGCGCCCTCCACCGCGTCGATGGCCCGCGTCGCCGGGGAGCCACTGAAAGCCAGCACTCCCACGCCCAGGACGAGGGCCAGCACTCCGACCATCAACAACGGGCGGCGGTAGGCACCCAGCCTCCGCGCCACGGCCATGGGTCCACCTGGCGGAATCCCATCCCGCATCCGCGCGAAGAGCGAGCGACCCGCGCGCGACGCCTGACGCCCCAGCACCACCGCGCCCGCGGCGGCCCGCTGTCCCAGCTCGGCGGCCCGCTGTCCCAGCAGCGCCACATCCACCGGCCCGTCCTGCAGCACGGACTCCGGCACGCGCGACAGGCCCAGGTTGCCATACGGCGGCATCGACTCCGTGCCTGGCGCCTCGGCGATGGCGCCCGCGGAAGGCGCCTCCACGCGGTACGGCGCGCGAGGCACCTGGAAGACGCGAATCTTCCCGGGGATGCCCTTCAGCTCGAAGGCGCCCACCTCCCGCGAGGGAATCTCCGCCTTGTTCATCGCCAGGTAGACGGCCTCGGTGAAGTACACCTCGCCCGCCTCGGCGAGCCCCTCCACGCGCGCGGCGATGTTCACCGGCTCGCCGAAGATGTCGTTGTTGTCCAGCCGCACCTCGCCCACGTTGATGGCGTAGCGGACGTGGAGCTGCTCCGACTGCGCCACGGTGCGGTTGTGGTGCCACAGCCGGTCTTGAATGGCGATGCCGCAGAGCACCGCCTGCGTGGGGGACTCGAACGTCAACAGCAGCGCATCACCGATGGACTTGATGATGCGTCCGTCGAACGCCTTGACGAGCGGCGACAGCAGGGCGCCGTGGACCCGCAGCAGGCGCTGGTTCTCATCCAGCGTCTGCCGACTGGTCCGCTCGGTGAAGCCCTTGATGTCGGTGAAGACGATGGCGAGGTTGGCGGTCTTCAAGGCGCGCGCAGTCTATGCGCCACGCCCGGGGGCGCAATCGCCACGACGCACCGCGACGACATCCGTCAGCGACGCGACGGCTTGAGCGCTCGCATTCGCCGCTTCTCTTGTGGCTCCAGGGACTTGCGCACCTTCGCCGCGAGCTGGGGCCGCTCGGTCCTGTCGTAGAAGTCGGCCAGCTTGCGGAGCACCAGATGGCTGTCCGGCTGGATGCTCCGCGCCGCCAGCAGCTCCGTCTCCGCATCCAGCAACCGCTCCTGCTTCTCCAGCACGTCCGCGAGTTGGAGGCGCACCTGCACCCACTCCGGCTTGGAGCGGGCCAGGTAGCGGTAGTGCAGCTCCGCCTTGAGCAAATCCCCCAGGGAGACCCAGAGGCCCCCGAGCCGGAAGCGGGCCTCTTCGTACGACGCCCGGTGCTGCACCGCCGTCTCATAGGCCCGCGCGGCCTGGAACGCGTTGCCCTTCTCCTCCCAGAGCAGACCTCGCAGGTACCAGGCCCGGGGGTTGGTGGGGGCCACCCGCGTGGCGACCTCCAGGTGGGCCTCGGCCTGCTCCACCGAGCCGCCCACCTTGAGCAGCAGTCGGGCCGCCTCCAGTCGGGGCAACTCCCACTCGGGTTTGGAGCGGACCAGCGCCTCCACGGCCTGGAGCGCGGCGGTGTCATCCCCTCCCGCCTCCAGCGCGAGCGCATCCGTCAGGGACATGGGTGGAGGAGCCGGGGACACGGGTCGGGACTGCGCCACCGTCAGGGTGGATGGCTCCGCGGCGTCGGAGGCGCCCGCCAGGAAAGCCACCAGGAAGACCCAGTGCATGCGCGGCAGATAGCAGAGCCAAGCGGGGCTCCTCAACAGATCCTCTTGACGGCCGGACGACCGCGCATGAAACCCATGACCGTGCAGATATCCCAAAAGACGCTGGAAGACCTCGGATTCGCGGAAGTACTTCGCGCGCTGACGCAGCGGTGTCGGACGGAGCCAGGCAGGGAGCGAGTGCTCGCCCGGCCGTTCCTCGACTCGGCCGAACAGGTCTCGGAGGCCCTGGCCCTGGTGGGCGAGGCGCGCTCGTTGTCCCAGGAACAATTCTCCCTGCCGCTGGGCGGCGTGGTGGACCTGCGAATCGCCGTGGGCCATGCGGCCAAGGGCGGAATCCTGGAGCCCCGTCAGCTCATCGACTCCGCGCAGCTCCTGTTCGCCTTCGTCCGCACCCGTGAGGCGGTGGAAGAACGCAAGGAGCGGGTCCCCCGGCTGATGGACCTGGCCCGCCGGCTGCCCATGCTGGAGTCCCTGGCCCGGCGCGTCGACCAGTGCTTCGAACCGGACGGAGAGATTTCCGACCGCGCCAGCCCGGAGCTGCGCGAGGCGCGAGACAGGGCCCGGGGCCTCCACCGCCGCATCAAGGCGCGGCTGGACGAGCTGCTCCATGACGAGGGGTTCATCTCCAAGCTGCGCGAGAACTACTACACCCTGCGCAACGGCCGGTACGTGGTGCCGGTGGTGTCGAACTACCGCTCGGAAGTGGACGGCATCGTCCACAACGCCAGCCAGACGGGCCAGACGCTCTTCATGGAGCCGCAGGCGATGGTGGGTCTGGGCAACGACCTGGCCATCGCCCAGTCGGTGGTGGCGGAAGAGGAGCGGCGGGTGCTCCAGGAGCTGAGCCAGTTGCTCGGCCGGGAGTCGGACCGCATCCTGGAAGGCCTGGACGCAGTGGCGGAGCTGGACGAGGCGGAGGCGGTGGCCATCCTCTCCGCGGACCTGGATGCCACGACGCCTGAGTTCGTCGGCGTGACGGACCTCCAGTTGCGGCTGCTGCGTCACCCGCGCCTGGTGCTCAAGGGTACTGAAGTGGTCGCCAACGACGTGACGCTCAATGGCGGCGCCAAGGCGCTCGTCGTGTCCGGTCCCAACGCGGGCGGCAAAACGGTGACGCTGACGGGCGTGGGGCTGTGCGCGTTGATGTTGCGCGCGGGCCTGCCCATTCCGGTGGCGGAGGGCTCGCGGATGCCGCTGTATCGCTCCGTGCACTCCACCGTGGGCGACGCGCAGGATTTGACGCAGGGCCTGTCCACGTTCAGCGCGCACGTGGTGATGCTGCGCGACATCATCGCCGAGGCGAGCGAGGGCTCGCTGGTGATGATCGACGAAATCGCCGCGGACACGGACCCGCGCGAGGGCGCGGCCATCGCCATCGCGGTGCTCGAGGAGATGCTCGCCAAGGGTGCCGTGGCGCTCGTCACCACGCACCTGGAGGAACTCAAGGCGCTGGCGCACATGGACCCGCGCTTCCTCAACGCGAGGGTGGGCTTCGACTCGAAGCGGATGGCGCCGACGTACCGGCTCCAGATGGGCGCGGCGGGCCAGTCTTCCGCCATCGACATGGCGGTCCGGGTGGGCCTGCCCGAGCGGGTGTGTGAGCGCGCGCGGGAGCTGACGCTGAACGCGGGCGGCCCCCTCTCCCAGGCGCTGGCGGCGGCGGAGGACGAGCGCCGCAAGCTGTCCGAGGAGCTGGAGCGGGCGCGCGTGGCGGCGAAGGAAGCCGAGGCGCTGCGCACCGAGCTGGAGAAGCAGAAGCAGACCTTCGAGCGGGAGCGCCGCGCGAAGATGATGCAGTTCAACGAGGACGTGCACGCGGCCAGCGAGCACGCGGCCGCGGAAGTGCGAGAGCTGCTGGCGAAGCTGCGCTCCGAGCAGAACGAGAAGACGCTGGCGGAAGCACGGATGCAGCTCCAGCAGCGGGCGGAGGACGCCCAGAAGCGCGCCCTGGCGGCGAGGGCGGAGCTGTTCCAGGCGGAGGCTCCCGCACCCGTGAACCTCAAGGTGGGCGCGTGGGTGCACCATTCGGGGCTGAGCCGGGATGTGGAAATCCTGGAGCTGGCGGAGGACCATGCGGTGGTGTCCGCCGGTGGGGCGATGAAGATGCGTGTCCCCACGTCGGAGCTGTCGGGCTCCCGCACGCGCAAGCCACAGCAGACGAAGTTCCCCGACCGGCAGAAGCAGGAGGCGACGCTGAAGCGGGCGGCCTCGGCGGCGCCGGCGCAGGTGGAGGCGACGAACTTCCGCTGCGACGTGCGCGGCATGCGCGCGGACGACGCGCTCGCGGAGGTGGAGTCCTTCCTGGACCGGGGCATGCGCAGCGGCGAGGAAGCCGCGCTCATCGTCCACGGCCACGGCACGGGCGCGCTGAAGCAGGCGCTGCGCGACTACCTGTCGAACTCGCCCTACATCCGGATGTACCGGCCGGGCGAGGCTCACGAGGGTGGTGACGGCGTCACCGTGGTGGCCCTGCGCGCCTGAGCGAAGGATGATGCAGGTCACTCGGAGGGCCCGGACGTGCTGGGGAGACCCAGGCGCTCCGGGCCCTTCCCTGTTCCACCGAGGCCCCTGTCGTCAGCCCCACCCAGGGCCGAGCGTCCCCGGCCCACCGCTTCGCAGGGAGGGAGTCACATGCACTGGGTCGTCCAGAACAACCTGTTCAACGAGCGCGGCTTCCACGACCTGATGCAGGCCCTGGAGCGCGGAGGCATTCCCCACATCCTGGTGAAGGTGATTCCCTTCGATGGGGGCGTGGAGCCCACCGTCGACGTGACGGGGCCCGTCGTCGTCATGGGCTCGCTCAGCCTGGCGCGCTACGCGAAGGCCCGAGGCTGGACGCCGGGCGCGTTCGTCAACGAGCGGTTCGACTTCCGCGTGTGGCGCGAGCACCTGGGCGAGCACCTGTTGAACACCGACGCGCACGTGTGCCGCTTCGGCGAGGTGCCCATGCAGGCGAAGCCGTTCTTCATCCGGCCGTGCCTGGACGACAAGTCGTTCTCCGGCATGGTGACCTCATGGGAGGACTTCGAGCGCTGGCGCGAGAGCGCCCTGGCGGAGCCCGAGAACACCCAGGTCACCGCTGACACGTGGGTGGCCGTCAGCGAACTCCGGCACATCCAGAGCGAGTACCGCATGGTCGTCGTGGACGGCCGCGTCGTCACGGGCACGCGCTACAAGCTGGGGGACCGGGTCTTCTCCTCGCCGGAAGTCGAGCCGGACGTGTGGACCTTCGCCCAGCGCATGGCGGACCGCTGGGGACCGGACCGGGCCTATGCGCTGGACGTCTTCGTCCACGAGCAGAAGCCCTACGTCGGGGAGATCAACACCCTCAACTCGGCGGGCTTCTACGGGTACGACGTCGGGAAGATGGTGGCGGCACTCGAAGCGATGGGCTTCTGAGGTTCGCCCGTGGGGGCAGGACCCTCCGAGGTTCGTGCCCTCTCCTTCCGCGTGCGGCGGCTCCTTCAACGGGTGGGAGGGGCTTCGCTCAGCACCACGACGGGCCGATCGCTGGAGCTGCCAGACCAGTCGACGGTGAATCCGGCACCGCGCAGGGCATCGACAATGGAGTGCCCCACCTGCTCGGTCTCGACCCGGGCGCCATCAGGAGCTCCCCAGTAGCCCAGAGGGAGAAGACCGCTGCTCCGGGCGCGGCGCAGGTCCTGCGACGTGTAGAAGCAGAACCCGACGGCCTTCCGCCCCGCTGCGGTGTATTCCTCGGCGCAGTCCTGGAACCCATCGTCCTGCGTGGTGCCCGCATCCTCGCGCACGATGAGACCGGACTCGCGCAACCCCGCGAAGACGGAGGCCAGTCGCACACGGGCCGCATTCCACGCAGCGGTGCTCAGGCGAACCGACGGTCGCTTGGGAACGGGCATCGGAATCGGCACACCGGTCCGCTCGGAGAGATACGCCTGGACCTCGGGGCTGAGGGCATTCACGACGACGTGGATGCCGTGTTGGCTGACGACGTCGACCTTCGCCCCCAGTGACTCCAGGACCTTGACGACGGCGAGGTCATCCACGAGCTCCGCGGCCAGGTAGAGCGCGGTACGGCCCTCTCGCTCGGTCGCCTCCAGCGAAACCCCACCGGCGATCAGCCGACGGATGACCGAGATGAGGGCCTCACTGCCCAGCCGGGCCGTGTTGATGACCGCCGCATGCAGCGCCGTCAATCCCAGCTCGTTGCGCTCCCCCGACTCGGCCCCCGCCGCGAAGGCACGCTCGATGGCGGCGATATCACCCGCCGTCGCCGCATCCACCAGCACCGCCCGTTGTTTCATCGACGACGACATTCGCGAGGACTCCTCCAGACCTCATGCTGCTGCCGTCGGAAAGCCGTGTCCATGGGTTCCAGGACGCGGGAAGGGCCGAGCATCCCCGGCCCACCGCGAGCGAAGGCCCAGGAGCGCCTAGCGATTGCGGCCCAGGTTCTCGTGGCTGGACACCCACTCCTCCGAGCCCAGCGTGGACGACAGGGCACACGCGAGCGACAGCTCCCCAGCGAGGACGACTCCCGCGACAATCTCCGCCAGCCGGCGCACCTTGCCGCGTCCGTAGCAGTCCATCAGCTCCAGGCACTCCCGCTGCGTGGGCAGGCCCGTGCCTCCACCGTGCGTTGCCAGCACGAGCGCGGGCAAGGTGATGGACGCATAGAGGTCCCCATCCGAAGTCTCCTCCATGTACAGGCGTCCGGCGGCGGACTCCGCCAGGGCCCCTACGTCCTGTCCCGTCGCGATGAACAGCGCCGCGAGGGCATTGGCGGACTGAGAGCCGTTGTTGTGCGAACCCGCCAGATTCGCCCCTTCCGTGGTGATTCGCTGCACCTGCACCAACTGGCGCACGTGCGTGCGCATCCGTGACAGGAGCAGCTCCTTGCCAATGACCGCCTCCGCCACCACGCGCTTGCCTCGGGTCCGCAGGATGTTGAGCTGGGACGACTTCTTGTCCGTGGAGATGTTGCCATCCAGGAAGCTGGCATGGATGGCCGGGTACTGCTCCCGAATCCACAGGAGCGCGGCGAACACGGCCTTGCCCACCATGTTCTGTCCCGCCGCATCTCCCGTCGTGAAGCTGAAGCGCAAGAAGACCAGCCGGCTCACCTGATAGGCCTCGATGTCCTCGAGCGTCGCCACGTGGCTCGTCGACTCCGCCTGCTCGGCGATGGCCGCCTGATTCGTCCTCACCCAGGTCGTGAATTCACGACCGGCCTTCGCGTCCGCGAAGACGAAGACCGGCGAGCGTTGCATGGCGTCGTCCAGCACCGTGCAGACGGCACCACCGGACTCGTTGAGGAGCTTGATGCCCCGGTTGTAGCTCGCCACCATCGCCCCCTCTGTCGTGGCCAGGGGGATGAGGTACGCACCGTGAGCATGCTCTCCCAGGACGGCGAGGGGCCCGGCGATGCCCAGCGGAACCTGGGCCACGCCCGTGAAGTGCTCGCACGAGTTCCTCGCATGGCCGGCGTCGAACGAGTGGCGCGCCACGTGCTCCAGCCGAGCCCCCGTCCACGCCTCCGCGTAGTCTCGCCGGGAGCGGACGATGTCCTCCGTGTAGTCATCCTCCGGACTGCGCGGGATGCGACTGTCGGGCTCCGGGTGTGCCTCCTCGATGGCCTCGGTCACATGCAGACTCACGGGGCCGTGAAGTCCACACTCCAGCTCCACCTCCACCCGGTGCTCCCCCTCACCGAGCGGCGGAATCTCGGCGCGCAGGTACAGCGTCCTGCGCTGCTCGAAGGAAACCGGGCACTCCCGCGACAGGCGCTCGCCACGCCACACAGGGCCCTCGTCCGACAGCAGCACGACCTGCTCCAGCGGAACTTCCTTCCCATCCACCCGAACCACGCCGAGCCCCGTGAGCCGCAGGTCCGTCAGGTGATTGCGCAGCTCGAGCTCCACCGCGCCGCGCCGATTCCTCAAGCACCGCGCTGCTCCTGTGTCGCTCCCGATACCCCTCGTCCAACTCACCGCATCGCTGGCCATGGCGCCCCCCCCGGCCAACCAAGGCACGCTTGTTTCAAATGTCTCGCGGAGCCGACATGGCACTGACGACTTCCCGGCAAAGCATGTTCAACGAGGCGCCCGGCCATCCAACGTGTGACAGCACCTCGCCCCGCGAGGCACACAGGACGGGCCCGCGGGACAGCCCCGCGGACCTCGCCCGGGGACTCAGTGCAGTCCCACCCGATTCACGGAGACCGAGGAGATTTGATCATTCCACGGCCCACCGGGCACGGCGTTGACCTCGCGCACGCTCGAGGACGTGGTGAAACACCGACCCGTCTGGTTCGGGTGCTCACACAGCGTCGCCTGATACGGGCCCAGGACGGTGACGGAACTCAGCGAGTCATCGAAGCCGATATCACCCAGCCAGCCGACGTTCGACGTCAGTCGGACGACGTTCCCCTCCTGGTTGATGTGCTCGTGCAGGTACACGCCGTCAAAGGCCGAGTAGCCCTGGACCGCGTACGTGTAGCCGCCCGACGACGTCTTGTAGCCCCGCCCGTAGTCCGAGTACGCCCAGTTGCTGAGCCCCCCCGGATCGCGCTTCACCACCACGGACCAGAGCTGGAACGGGAAGCGCGAGCTCAGCCGCGAATGGAGCTGGGACGCCCTGTCGCCCGAGCCTCCCGACAACCCGCCGAGCTGCCCATTCACGTAGCTGGCCAGATACCCGGGCCCCACCACGCTCGTCACCGTCCGCGTCGGAAAAGCCAGGTGCGTGTAGTCATCCATGGGGTCGGACTGGAAGAAGGCGCCCTCGTGGTGCATCCACCCGCCCCACTCCCGCTTCAGCGCCATCACATGCCAGAGACGTCCGGGCGCGGCGTTCTGGAGGAACGACTGCATCCCATGCCAGCGAGCCTCCGCGTCGCCGCCAATCGTGTATGCCGTGTTCCGGAAGATGGGGCCGAAGTCCGCCGGCAACCCCTGGGAGGAAGGCAGCAACCGGACGTTGAGGGCCAGGATGGCATCAATCAATCCCGCCCCCGGGAAGTCCATCATCATGATTCCCGCGCGCTGCGCCCACCCTCCCACCAGGTGGTCGATGGCGTAATCATTCACACCCCGGTAGTTGATACCCAGGATGTTGATTCCGCCCGCCACATGTAAGGGATACGCCATGGCGGATGAACCACTCAGGAAGTTGATGTACAGCGAGGACGGCGAGCCACCCTGCGTCCTGTCCAGATGCGCCCGGACCTTGTTCCACTTGTCGTCGATATCCCCGAGCTGGGACACCGTCCAGTCATCCTGGAGGTTCACCGCGCCCCACGGGATGCCGTACGCCCCTCCGGCGAAGTCGTCGACAATCACAATCCGACCGCGCACCTCGCCCAGCGTGGGCACATGCGAACCCCGCCAGAGATAGGGGCTGTAGGCGGGCTGGTCGCGATACCACTCAAAAGTCTGCGTGAAGCCGCGCGTGTTGCTCTCCTCGGTGTGCTCCCGCTTCACCCGCATCACCACCGTCTCGGAGGGGTGCTCGTTGAGGAACTGGATGGTTGTCTGGAGGACATCGTCGAAGTTGACGTGCAGATAGACGACCCCGTGGTGGATGGTGAAACGGTCGCCGATGTGCCGACAGCGGATGTCCAGCGCCCGGATGCCCGCGTCCAGTTGCTGGCGCAGGCCCAGCGACTGCGTCTGTGTCAGATCTCCCCCATAGGATTGATACGCCATGGTGTCGTGCGTCCCAGGCAACGACAGGGCGCCCAGCCCCGTCGAGCTGGGAACCCAGCTCATCCAGGAGGGATGACTCGTCTCGATGCCGCCGGAGTGATTGTAGTACCGCCCGCCCGCCACGGCGGGAGCCGCACCGACGACCAGCCCCAGGGCCACCAGCAACGCCAGGGGACGAAGACTCGCGACAGGTGAAGACAGCGTGGACATGGATGTCTCTCGTTGACGTGTGAGCAAGCGGCGGCAACGCACCCTTACCCACGAATGGACACACCAGAATGAGGGCTGCGTGTAAAACAACTCTAAACAAGGAAAACCGACCTATATATCAAAACCACTTGAAACACGAATAAACGTGGTGCAATGAAAGAGCCCCCCTTCTTCAGAAAGGTCGTGCTCTTGAGAGGCAATGTCTGGAGGACGTTCTGCGCGGCGTGGGTTGGCGCCGGTCTCATGGCTTGCGGTTCAGTGCAGCCGGAAGGAGAAGCACCCCCAGCGGAGGCCAAGGACGCGGACGTCCAGGCCGCGCTGGCGCGACTGCCTGAAGTCGAGGTGGTCGGACAGCAGGAAGGAGTCCCGTTCCTGATTCGCGGTGAGCTGGGTCGCCTGGCGACGGATGGTGTCTCCGCGCAGCGGGCCCGTTCCGACTCTGGCGCCGAGGCACGCGAGGCCCTGGCGGAGATCGCCTCCGCCTTCCGCCTGCGCAACGACGACCTGGTGTTCCGCCGCGGCACGGTGGACGCACAGGGCCGCAAGCACCTGCGCTTCCGGCAGCTGGAGCAGGGCCTGCCCGTGGTGGGGGGTGAGCTGGTGCTCCACGCGGACCCGCAAGGTCTCATCTACGCGGCCAACGGCTCGGCTCGCGGTGGCACGGCGCCCTCCGCGAAGGCGTCAGTGGCCTCGGAGGCCGCGCTCACGGCCGCGCTCGCCGGCACGTCCGTCGAAGGCGCCAACGCCGAGGGCGCTCCCACGCTGGTGTTCCTGCGTCCCGAGGGCACCGAGGAGCTCCGCCTGACCTGGCAGGTGCGCCTGGTGGGCACCCGCGAAGGCATGAAGGCCGATGACCTGGTCTACGTCGACGCGCAGCGCGGCGGCGTGCTGGCCACGCATCCTCAGATTCACGCGGCGCTCAACCGCCGGGTGCACAGCGCCAACAACGGCAGCACCACGCCGGGCACCCTCCGTCGCAGCGAGGGCCAGGCGGCCACGGGCGATGCCCACGTGGACATGAACTACGACCAGCTCGGTACGACGTACAACTGCTACCAGACGCTGTTCGGCCGCGACTCGTACGACAACGCGGGCGCCGCGCTCGTCAGCACCGTCCACTACGGCAACAACTACGTGAACGCGTACTGGGACGGCACCCAGATGGTGTACGGCGACGGCGACGGGGTGAACTCCATCGAGCTGGGCAAGGACCTGGACGTCACCGTCCACGAGCTGACCCACGCGGTGACGGACACCGAGTCGGACCTCATCTACTCGGGTGAGTCCGGCGGCCTCAACGAGTCCATGTCCGACATCTTCTCCGGCGTGTGCGAGAGCTGGACGCGCAGCTGGGCCACCGACGCGGACGTGTTCATGGTGGGCGAGGACATCTGGACGCCGGGCATCCCCAACGACGCCCTGCGCTACATGGACGACCCGGCCAAGGATGACGTGTCGCTGGACTTCTACGGCGACTACTCGTCCGGCGTGGACGTGCACTACAGCTCCGGCATCAGCAACCTCGTCTTCGCCCTGCTCTCCAAGGGTGGCACGCACCCGCGCGGCAAGACGACGAACACCGTCGCCGCCATTGGCCCGGAAGCGGCCGGCCGCATCTTCTACAAGGCCAACACGGACCTCTTCACCCCGAGCACCACGTTCGAGCAGGCCAAGGCGTACACCGTCCAGGCCGCGCAGGAGCTGGGCTACAACGCCACGATTGTGCAGGCCGTGACGGATGCGTGGGTGGCCGTCGGTGTGCCGCCCCCGCCCCCGGTGACGTCGCCGCTGAGCAACGGCGTGCCGGTGACGGGCCTGTCCGGCAGCTCCGGCAACAAGAAGTACTACACGCTGGAGGTCCCCGCGGGCCGCTCCTCGCTGGTCGTCACCACCACGGGTGGCACCGGTGACGCGGACCTCTACGTGCGCTTCGGCGCCGCGCCGAACTCCGGCACCTACGACTGCCGCCCGTACACCGGCGGCAACGCGGAGACGTGCACCATCAACAATCCGCAGGCGGGTACCTGGTACATCATGGTCAACGGCTACACGTCCTACTCCGGACTGACGCTGACGGGCACGTACTCCGGCGGTGGCGGTGGCGGCACGCCCACCACGGAGACCGCGACGGGCTCGGTGGCGCGCAACACGAACGCGCGCTACGGACCGTACACCGTCGTCCCGGGCACCACGTTCTCCGTGGCGATGACGGGCACGCGCAACCCCAACCTGTACGTCCGCTTCGGCTCGCAGCCCACCACCAGCGCCTATGACTGCCGGCCGAACCTGTCCGGAGCGGCCGAAACGTGCACGCTCACCGTGCCCGCCGGTCAGACGGCGGCCCACGTCATGGTGCGCGGCGCCAGCGCCAACGCCGCGACGTACAACCTGACCATCAACTACACGAAGCCGTAGCACCAGCATCGCGCTGAACCTCACCTGGCGGGCGGCTTCCCTCGGGAGGCCGCCCGTCGCGCTTTACGCCCGGGCTCGGGCGAGCAGGAGAGCAAGCGTCCGGGAGATGTGACGCCGCGGCCTCAGAGCGCCTGCCCGTTCAGCACCCGCTCCAGCGCGGCCGCCTGCTCGCGCTCGTCCGCATTCGAGCTCCGGCCCGCGCGCTGGGCATGAACCTTTGCCCGGTCCGGCTCCGTCTTCGCCAGCGCCAACGCCAGGTCCAGGTTCGCTCGCGGATGGTCGGGATGCGCCGCCAACACCGGCGCCAGCACCCGCGCCGCGCGCGCGTCCTCCCCCCGCTCCAGCAGGGCAATCGCCAGATCACACGCCGGGCCGGGCTCCGATGGAGCCTTCGCGTGGACCAGCTCCAGCAGCTCCTCTGCCCTCGCGCGCTCCCCCACCACCTCCAGCGCCCGTGACAGCGCGTGCATCACCCCCGCATCCCCCGGGGCCTCATGGAGCGCGGCCTCCAGC
>NZ_JABXEM010000190.1:0-23276 GCF_013372595.1 Myxococcus sp. AM011 | reverse complement strand
GTGCGGTGGTTCCAGGCGCTCCCGGTCTGCCTGTCGCGGGGGAGGGTGGATTCGTTTCGTTTGTCGCGGGGGCACCCGGTCCGCCTGGCGGGGTGGTGGCGGGTGCTGCGGAGCCCGTCGTTCCCGCGTCGGTGGGAGGAGTGGTTCCGGCGACAGCGGGCATGGGGCCGCCCGGGCCCGAGGGTCCGGCGGCTCCGGTGACAGCTGGCGCAACCGAGCCACTCGCACCGGTGGCAGCAGGCGGAATGGGCGCACCTGCTCCAGCGACAGCAGGAGGAACCGCTCCACTCGCGCCAGTCACAACAAGCGGAGTCTGCGCACCTGCTTCCGTTACAGCAGGCGCGCCGGGTCCAGTAGCGCCCGTGACACCTGGCACCACGAGACCACCAGGGCTCGTGACGGCAGGTGCGCCGATTCCTCCGAGGCCGGCAGGCGCCGTCGTCGAACCCGCGACGACAGGCGTGCCCGTTCCAGGTGAGGACGGAGTTCCAGTCACCGGAGTCGTCGCCGTGGCGGCCTGCGTCCCCCACCTGAACCGCTCGGGCACCGCGCCTCGAATCTCCGCGGCGGCCACCGCGACGATGACCGCTGAAATCGCGAGGAAGCCCACCGTCTGCGCCACGGTCTCCACGCGCGGCGGCAGCTTGCGGCCGCTCGCCACCTCAATCATCAGCAACAGCACCCGCCCACCATCCAACCCGGGCACCGGCAACAGCGTCAGCAACGCCAGCGCCATCGATGCGGCCACCAGGGCCCGCAGCACCGAGTCAGTACCCGAGGACGCCGCATCCGACGACTCCTGCCGCACCAGCGCTCCGGGCCCCGTCGGGCCTCCATGTGGCTGGCCACCGCGCACCAGCCGCACGAACATCGCCCCGCCTTCCGACGCGAGGTTCATCGTGTGGACGAACGCATGGCCCAGCGCCTCGCCCGGCGCATGCGAGCGATAGACGTACTGCTGACTCACTCCGATACGTCCCGCGCCGCGCTCATCCGCGCGGGGCCGCACGCTCACCGTGCGCGACTCCCCGTGCCGACCCACCCGCAGCTCCAGCGTGCGGCCCACGCCCACCGCCACCTTCTCCACGAACTCCTTCCAGGTGCGCAGGGGCTGCCCGTCCACCGTGTCGATGCGGTCTCCCGGAAGCAGTTGCGCTCGCGCCGCCTCCGAGCCGGGCCGCACCGTGCCCACCGTCAGCGGCACCACCACGTGCGTGCCGGACGTGTACAGCGCGAAGAGGACCCCCAACGCGAACAGGTAGTTGGCCAGCGGACCCGCCAGGATGATGAGCGCGCGACGCAGCGGCCCCATGGCCCGGAAGCTCACGGCCTCGTCCGCGTCCGCGCGGTGCGGATTCATCCCCTGGATGTGCACGGTGGCGCCCAGCGGCACCGCGCCCACGACGAACTGCGTCCCTCCCACCCGGAAGGACGCCATCGGAGGACCAAACCCGAAGACGAACCGAGGCACCCTCACGCCGAGCAACCGCGCGGCGACGAGGTGCCCCAATTCGTGCAGGGCCAACAGCGCCCCGAGGGCGAGCAGGACGAGTGCGTAGTGCATCCGGGACGGCCGCTCCCTACAACTTCCGCCGCTGTCCGGTCCGCTTGTATGCGCGGTAGTCGGAGAGGATGGTTCCGTGGTCGAAGCACAGGTCGTTCGGCAGCGCATCCAGCGTGAAGGTGCGCGCCTCCGCCGCGTCATCGGAGCCCCGCGGCTCGCCCTCCGCCGTGCCGATGTAGACCGTGGACAGCGTGTGCTGCCGGGGGTCTCTCTTCGGGTCCGAGTACGTGAAGAACTGCTCCACCAGCTTCACGTCCATTCCCGTCTCTTCCTTCACCTCGCGAATGGCCGCCGCGTCCAGCGGCTCGCCTTCGTCCACGAACCCGCCCGGCAGGGCCCAGCCGATGGGCGGATTCGCGCGACGGATGAGGACGATGCGTTCTCCCGGCAGCTCGATGATGCAGTCCACCGTGGGTTTGGGGTTGCGGTATTCGGGCATGGTCCCCAGTCTACCCCGACCTCCACGTCCGCACTGCACTCGATGCGTCCGTGGAGTATGGTGCGCGCCGTGTCCACCGTGAGACGCTTCCGCCTGCTCCTGCCCGCCCTTCTCGTGAGCGCCATGTCGGGCTGTGTGCCCTTCCACCAGGACGCGGGGGAATATGAATTCACCCCCGTGGAGATCTTCCGCGACGAGTGCGGCCTCTTCGCCGCCAACCAGGACCAGTTCCGCGGCGCCCTCCAAGTCACGGGGCGCGTCGTCCGCCTGGACTTCGGACTGCTCAACATGCAGCTCATCGGCTACTTCCTCGCCGAGGGCGACGACTTCGCCATCGACGGCACCATCGTGAACGCCTCGGCCAGGGTGCGAGGGCAGGAGTGCCTGCTCGACGAGGCCAGCTTCCACATCGACGCCACGACGCAGTGCGGGACGCGCTTCGACGGGGTGATGCGCGTGCGCTACGAGGCGACGCAGCGGCCCGCCGAGTGCGCCTGCGAGCTGTGGATGCGTTTTGAAGCCGTCAAGGAAGCGAAGCGCTGCGAATAGCGTGCTTGAGCCTGGGCTCGCGGGTTCCTAGAACAGAGGGGCTGTCGCCCACTCCGTGGAGGAGCCCATGGCTGAAACGCACGATGAGATTGTCTCGGTCCTATCCGAGACCCGCGTCTTCCCACCGCCCCAGGCGTTCTCCCAGCGCGCCCACTTGCGGAGCATGGAGGACTACCAGCGACTGTGGGACGAGGCCGCCAAGGACCCGGACAAGTACTGGGGAGACCGCGCTCGCGAGGAGCTGTACTGGAAGGAGCCCTTCAAGACAGTCCTCGACTGGAAGCCGCCGCACGCGCGCTGGTTCGTCGAGGGGCGCACCAACCTGGCCTACAACTGCCTGGACCGGCACCTCGCCACACGCCGTGACAAGCCCGCCATCCTCTTCGAGGGCGAGCCCGGAGACCGCCGCCGCATCACCTACGGTGAGCTGTCCACGCAGGTGAACCGGCTGGCCAACGGCCTCAAGTCGCTGGGCGTCAAGAAGGGTGACCGCGTGGGCATCTACCTGCCCATGGTGCCCGAGGCCGCGGTGGCGATGCTGGCGTGCGCGCGCATCGGCGCGGTGCACTCGGTGGTGTTCGGCGGGTTCTCCACGGAGGCGCTCCAGGAGCGCATGAACGACGCGGGCGCCAAGGTGGTGCTCACCGCCGACGGCGGCTGGCGCAAGGGCGCGGTGGTGCCGCTGCTCAAGAACGTGGAAGCCGCGCTGAAGAGTATGACCACCGTGGAGAAGGTGGTGGTGCTGCGGCGCACCGGCGACTCGCTGTCGCTGAACGACTCGAAGCTGGTGGCGTGGGACGCGCTGGTGAAGGACCAGTCCGACACTTGCGAGCCCGAGTGGGTGGAGAGCGAGCACCCGCTGTTCATCCTCTACACGTCCGGCTCCACCGGGAAGCCCAAGGGGGTGCTGCACACCACGGCCGGCTACGCGGTGAACGCATCGCTCACCACGCGCTGGGTGTTCGACTTGCGCGAGGAGGACGTCTACTGGTGCACCGCCGACGTGGGCTGGGTGACGGGGCACAGCTACGTCGTCTACGGGCCGCTGATGAACGGCGCGACGACGGTCATCTACGAGGGCGCGCCCACGCACCCGGGGCCGGAGCGGTTCTGGGACATCATCGAGCGCTACAAGGCCACCATCCTCTACACCGCGCCCACCGCCATCCGCGCCTTCATGCGCCTGGGTGACGAGCACCCGCGCAAGAAGGACCTGTCCTCGCTGCGCCTGTTGGGAAGCGTGGGCGAGCCCATCAACCCCGAGGCCTGGATGTGGTACCGCGACGTCATCGGCGGCGGACGCTGCCCCGTCGTGGACACGTGGTGGCAGACGGAGACGGGCTCCATCATGATTTCGCCGCTGCCTGGCGCCACGCCCACCAAGCCCGGCTCCGCCACGCTGCCGCTGCCGGGCATCCACGCCCAGATTCTGGACCGCGAGGGCAACGTGGTGCCGAAGGGGCAGGGTGGACTGCTCTTCGTCACCCAGCCGTGGCCCTCCATGCTGCGCACCGTGTACGGCGACCCGGACCGCTACGTGCGCACGTACTTCAGCGAGCTGCCCGGCAAGTACTTCACCGGCGACGGCGCGCGCACCGACGCGGACGGCTACTTCTGGTTGATGGGCCGCGTGGATGATGTCGTCAACGTGGCTGGCCACCGCCTGGGCACCGCCGAGGTGGAGAGCGCTCTCGTCTCGCACGCCCGCGTGTCCGAGGCCGCGGTGGTGGGCCGCCCCGACGACTTGAAGGGCACCGCGTTGGTGGCCTTCGTCACGCTGAAGCAGGGCCACGCGCCGTCGCCCGAGCTCAAGAAGGAGCTGGCCCAGCACGTCTCCAAGGAGATTGGCGCGATTGCCCGGCCGGATGAAATCCGCTTCGCGGAGGCGCTGCCCAAGACACGCTCCGGGAAGATCATGCGCCGGCTGCTGCGCGACGTCGCCGCGGGCAAGAAGTCCTCCCAGGACACCACCACGCTCGAGGACCTCAACGTCCTCGCCACGCTCCAGCAGAACGACGAATAGCCACACACCCGACGGGTAGGGTGGGGGCTCTCTTGGAGCCCCGCCCTCGTCGATGGGACGTGGGAACTCGGGTGTTCTAAGGGGAACTACTCAGGTCGGACTTTCCCTGGATTTCACTCGACGTGCGAAGTTGAATCCGCGCTCATAATCCGAAATAATCAGGTGTTGAGGAGTTGTTGACACTGGAAGATTGCAGGGGCATTAAAGGCCGCGCTCGACCCCCCCGAGCCGACGCCCCAGGTCCTCTTCCGCGTCGTCATCCCTCCCCCCTCGGATGTGTCCATGAATCTCCGCGATCAGCTCGACTCGCCGCTGTTCACCCATTTCATCGCCAATTACACGCACCCGACGGGGCCCGATTTGCTGGGCCGCACGGAGGCGTTCTTCGAGTGGCAGGAGTCGCGGCGGCAGAGTGGCTTGTGGCCGTACTCGCGGAGCCTGGAGGGGGCGCCCACGGCCGAGTGTGCCGTGCGAAGCGAGACAGGGGTTGCGCGGCAGGGATTGAATTTCGGCTCGCAGGATTACCTGGCGCTGTCGACGCATCCGTCCGTGGTGGAGGCGGCGCACCGGGCCATCCATGACTTCGGCGTGCACAGCGCGGGCTCCGGGATGTTCGGTGGCAACACGGCGCCGTCGCTGAAGCTGGAGCAGGCGCTCGCGGAGCATCTGGAGATGCCGCATGTGGCGCTGTTCGCGACGGGGTGGGGCGCGGGCTTCGGCGCCATCGCCGGGCTGGTGCGTCCGGAGGACCACGTGGTGCTGGACGCGCTGTCTCACGCGAGCCTCCAGCAGGGAGCGAACGCGGCGACGCAGAAGGTGAGCCGGGTGCCGCACCTGAACAACCGCGCGATGCGCCGCAAGCTGCAGGAGTTGCGCGCCACCGACACGGCCAACGGCATCCTCGTCGTCACCGAGGGTCTGTTCTCCATGGACTCGGACGTGCCTCGAATCGAGGAGCTCCAGGGCATCTGTCACGAGTTCGGCGCGACGCTGCTGGTGGACGTGGCGCATGACCTGGGCGCGCTGGGGCCTCGGGGCACGGGCAGCCTGGGCGCGCAGGGGCTGCTCGGGAAGGTGGACCTGGTGGTGGGCTCCTTCTCCAAGACGTTCTCGTCCAACGGTGGCTTCGTGGCGACGCGCTCGGCGGCGGTGCGCCAGTTCGTGCGTGTCATGGGCGGGCCGCACATCTTCTCCAACGCGCTGGTGCCCGTGCAGGCCGCGGTGGCGATGGAGTCGCTGCGCATCGTCCGCTCGGAGGAGGGAACGATGCTGCGCGCGAAGGCGATGGAGAACATCCTCGCGCTGCGCGCCGCGTTCGCCGAGCGCGGGGTGAAGTGTCTGGGCGAGCCCTCCAACGTGGTACCCGTACCGCTGGGCGACCCGAAGGTGGCGCGCGTCGCATCCAAGCTGGTGTTCGAGCGAGGTGTGTTCCCCAACCTGGTGGAGTACCCCGCGGTGCGCATCCGCGAGTCCCGCTTCCGCATGCAGGTGATGTCGTCGCACACCGTGGAGCAGATGAAGCAGGGCGCCGAGGTGGTGCTCACCGCCGTCGAAGAGGCTCGTGCGCTGCTCGCGGCGCCCCAGCCGAGCCCGTTACGGGTGGCGCGCGCCGATTCAGGCAAGCGCGCTGAGGTCTGAGTCTCTCGCGCCGAGTCGGGCGGGTGTGCTGTGTCTGTGTCTCGCGCGCCAGGTGTCGAGGTGCGCGGCTTCGTGCGGCCCCACGAAGCCAGTCGTGACGCTCAGGTGTCGTCGAGGCTGTCGTCGCGCAGGTGAGTGATATCGCCCCACGTCACCAGGCGGAACGCGCCCTGGTGGTAGTCGAACTGGTTCCAGCAGGCGTTGAGCACCGAGAAGGCGCGCGGCGTGTTGGGCGGAATCCCCAGGCTGTGGCGGAAGAAGCTGCTCAAGACGCCCCCATGGGTGACGACGACGACGCGCTCCCCGGGATGGCGGCTGCCCACTTCCTCCAGGCACTCCACCGCGTAGCCCAGTCGCTGGGACGTGCTCTCCCCTCCGGGGACGACGTAGTCCGGCGCGTTGGTGGCGTACGGGCCGAAGATTTCGGGGTGGCGCTGGTTCGCCTCCTCCCGGGTGAGCCCCTCGAGGATTCCCAGCCCGCGCTCCCGCAGCCTCGCGTCCGCGTGGACCTCGTGCCCCGTCTTCGCGGCGATGCGCCGGGCGGTCTGCAGGGCCCGGCCCAAGTCACTGCTGTACAGCGCGGTGAAGGAGAGGGTGGACAGCCGCGCCGCGAGCGCGTCCGCCTGACGCAGCCCCTCGGCGCTCAACGGGCTGTCCCGGTGGCCCTGGAGCAACCCCAGCGCGTTCCACTCCGTCTCGCCGTGCCGCAGCAGGATGAGCTCGGTCTTCATGCCCGAAGCCTGACGACAGGCCCCGGGCGGGGCAAGGACTCCGTGCGTGACGTGTCAGCGGCTCAGCGTGCCCTCTCCATATGCGTCATGCCTTCCTCCAGAAGTGCCGCCACGCCCCGGCGCACCACATGGACGACCTTGCGGCTGTAGGCCGGGCCTCCATGGGTGTAGTGCCCGCTCACCTTGTGGTGCAGCTCCGTGGCGCCCCACACCAGCACCAGGTCCGCCCACTCCAAATCACTCCGGGCCCGGTCCGACGTGCGCCGCTCGGTGCCGTCCACCATGCGCAGGTCGATGTGGTGGCCCAGCTTCGCCTCCAGCTCCTCGCGCACCGCCGGAGAGCCGCCCACCACCACCACCTTGCGCACGCCCAGGCGGTTGCACGTCTCCACGAAGGCGACCTCCGCCCGGTGGTTGGCCGAGCCTCCGCAGCGCGCGCAGTGGCTGCGAGGCTCCACCCGCAGCGGCTCGCGGCCACTGGCCTGCGCCACCTTGAGGCACGCGCCATCCGCGCACACGGGGAAGAATCTCCCGTCGAGCACCTCCGCCGCCTTCTGCAGCTTGGGCTCGCTCATGCGCACCTTGCCTGGACGCGTGAGGCCCGCATCCTCCAGCACGCCGCGGGCGCGTACTCGCGTCTCCGTCAGCGTGATTCCTCGGTCCGACAGCCAGCCGTCGATGTCGCGGTCCGTGCTCATGACTCTCTCCTCGTGGGAGACGGCACGGCGGCGAACAGCTCCGCCTGCACGGGGGAAGTTTCGGAAGGCGCCGTCACCAGACCCAGCGCTTCTCTCACCGGGCCGAAGCTGCGCCGGTGGATGGGCAGCACGCCCTTCTCCTTCAGCGCCTGGACATGGCGCGCCGTTGGATAGCCCTTGTGCTCCGCCAGGCCATAGCCCGGGTAGCGCGTGTCCAGCTCCGCCATCAGCTTGTCGCGCGTCGTCTTGGCCAGGATGGAGGCCGCCGCGATGCTCATGGAGAGCGTGTCGCCCTTGATGATGCCGCGCTGGGGCGAGGGGCACTGCGGAATCGTCCGCGCGTCCACCAGCACGTAGTCGGGCTTGAGCCCCAGGCCCTCCACCGCGCGGCGCATGGCCAGCAACCCCGCGTGGTAGATGTTGAGGCGGTCAATCTCCTCCACCTCCGCGTGGCCCACCGCCCAGGCGACGGCGTCGCGTTTGATTGCGACCGCCAGCGCCTCGCGCTTCTCGGCGTCCAGCACCTTCTTGGAGTCGTCCAGCCCCTTGAGCCGGTAGCTCCGGGGCAGCACCGCCGCGGCGGCGGTGACGGGGCCTGCCAGCGGTGCCATGCCCGCCTCGTCCACGCCCGCGACGTGGATGTGCCCCTGCTCCCACAGCTCCGTCTCGAAGCGCAGCAGGTGCCGCAGCCGCTGACCCTCGGAGCGGTTCTTCTCCTGCCGGGCCCTGATGCGCCGGGCGAGCGCCTGGGCGCCCCGTCGCGGATCCGCGTCGAGCGCCTCCAACAGGCCGTTCGGAACGGGGTTCGCCTGGGTGACGAAGCGCTCGGTCAGCTCACCGAGGGCACACTGAAGCCACTGTTCCCGGCTATCGATGGACATGCTTGCGGACCCGAGCGGCTACCGGAACGGTAGGACTCCCCGATGAGGGAACGCGGTGCCCACCACAACACGTCCCCACCGCCGTACACACGGGAGCGCCCGACTGGTGGGTGGCTCCGAGGACGGGGGAGTGACGCGACGAGGCGGGCATGCGGGTCTGACGCATGCAGACAGCCGTACCGCAGGCGACCGGCTCAATTCAACCTCCCCGGTGATTTCTCCCGAGGAAATCACTGGGAAGCCCGGAGAAGTTGGAGGCCAGATGAGTTCCTACGGACTCAGCTCCAGCGTCAATTCGGCCGGTTCAGGTACGCAGTTGCAGGTGTCACACACCCATTCGACGCGCGATGCGGGCGAAATCTTGGAGCCGGCGGTGGCGACCACTCGTACCGGGCTGGGGGCGAGCCGCTCATTGACGGCGGTGGTGACGCCGTCGCCGTCGGTGACGCCGGAGACGCTCGCGTTGGAGGTGAGGTTGGTGGCCGTGACGGTGGCGCCACGCACGCGCGCGCCGTCCGCCGAGACGACCGCCACGCGCAATGCCATCAGCGTCGCCTCGCAGTCGTCGAGGCCGCGCTCCATGCGAGGCGCGTCATCACATCCCGCGAGCAGGCTGAGTCCGATGAGCCATGAGAGTCCACGCACCCGAATCATGCGTGGAAGGTGATGACGGCGCGCGCGCTCGGCAATGCCCGACTCAGTCGGAAGTGAGCCTCGTGCGTTCACCTGCGTACCTTGCGGCGCTGGTGTCGGGGTAGCGGTGCAGCACGTACCGGTACACTTCCTCCGCGCGGGCCGTGTCGTTCATCCGCTCGCCCAGCACGCGCGCCAGCATCACCAGGGCGCGGGGCGCGGTGGGTGAATCCGGTGCCACGTCCGCCGCCCGTTCCAACGCGGTGACGGCCAATGGGAAGTTTCCTTCCACCGCCGCGGCCTGCCCGATGAACAGGTGGTGCTCCGAGGGCACACGCGAGGAGGGAAGTTGCTCCAGCGCGGCATAGAGCTCCAGGGCCCGGGGCACGTCGCGCGCGCCCACCGCTGTCGCCAGGGCGGAGAGCTGCTCGGTGGCGTCCACCCGTGTCGCTGGGGCTTCCTCCGGAGGCGAACCCGGTTCCGCGCGGCCTTCCGTCAGGCCCCCCATGGCGTGGAGCGAGGGCGCGTCCCGCAGCGGCCGGGTGCTCCCCAGCACGGGCTCCAGGTAGTCCCGGGCGTCTCCGTAGCCCACCTGGTCCCCCCGGACGTACAGGAGCAGGCCCAGCACGTGCGCCGCGAGGAACGGCACGACCAGCGTGACGCACTCCGACAGGAAGCGGGAGATGACCAGCCACTCCAGCGCGCGGAGCCCGCCGGCCACGGCATGGGCCACGCCCTGGAGCAGCACCAGCACCGCGAGGGTGGCGGTGGTCAGCAGGTAGTCGGAGCCCAGGCCCCGGGCCAGGCCGAGCACCAGGCGCGGGTCCAGCATGCGCCACGGCGGCTGGCCCGTCGCGGCGAGCAGGAGCCCCATGGGCAGCCACAGGCCGCCCACCAGCAAGAGGCCCCAGAACACGGGGTCCGAGAGCAGGCCCGGCGGCAGCTGCCACTGGAGGAACCAGGCGAAGGCGTCCAGCTTCGCGGAGGCGCCGCGGTGGGCCAGGTATCCGTAGGCGAGCGCCGGAAGGCTCGCGAGCACGAAGACCATCAGCCCGCGCAGGCCGGGGATGATGGCGTCGCGGAACACGTCGTTGAAGTCGGGGATGTCCAGCGACGTGTCGCCGCGCGCGGACTCCCGCACCAGGCCGAAGAACGTCGCCCAGAACAGGCCTCCATAGAGCGCGATGAGGGGCGCGCGCATCATCAGGAAGGACATCTCCGTGAGCCAGCTCACCACGGTGAGGAACAGGCCGAGCGCTATCAGGAGCTGGAGCCCGGCGGCGGAGAAGGGGTAGCGCCAGGCCTTCTTCAGTCGGTGCGACAGCGGCACCACGCCCCGGTGGATGCTCAGGGTTCGAGCATCGCCACCGCACAGGCCGCACGCTTCCAGCTCCACCGTCTGGACGCGGCGCCCCACGGCGCACTCGGGGCACAGCGCCGCGCCGCAGGTATTGCAGCGCCATCCGGCGAGGGCCTTGGGATGTCGCTGACAGAAGGACGGGGTGGAGTGTGGCATCCGCCCGGCAGCCTACGTCGTGCCAGGGGCCTCGTCCCAGGGGGCTCCGAGCCAGACCTGGTACGCGGACTTCTGCGCCTCGGTGGGCTTGTCCACGCGCGAAAGCCACACGGCCTCCACGGGCTTGGCGCCCAGCACCACCGGGACTTCCAGCAGCTTGTCGCGGCGGAACACCGTCACCCGCACCGTCTCCCCGGGCCTGCGGTCCTCGCAGCGGCTCATCAGCGCGGCGCCGTCCGCCTTCCAGTCATCGAGCGCCACCACGTCGTCCTCCGCGTACAGCCCCGCCTCCTGCGCCGGCGAGCCTTCCAGCACCGTGGCCACCGTGGCGTTCCCCTTGAGGGTGACGCCCAGCCAGCCCTTCGGCTTGGACTCCTTGCCCTTGGGCGGCGTGCCACCCCTGTCGCTCGCGGACTCCCGGGTGCGGAAGTTCATCTCCAGGCCGACGTGCGCCAGGACGGAGTAGTCCAGCTCCTCCGTGGTGCGCAGCGCGCGGTCGAAGAAGGGCGTCAGGTCCACTCCCGCCACCTCGCTCGCCGCCGCCTCCACGCCGTCCTCATTCACTCCGGAGCCATCTCCGTGGCGCCGCCACAAGAGCCGCAGCACGTCATCCAACCCGCGCGCGTCGCTGGTGGCCCGGCGGATCTCCAGGTCCAGGAGCGCCGAGACGACTTCGCCCTTCAGGTAGTAGGAGATGGCGCTGTTGGGCGAGTTCTCGTCCGGCCGGTAGTGCTTCACCCAGCTCAAGAGCGACGCCTCCAGCAGCGTCTGCGTGCGCCGGCCCGGCGTCGAGTGCAGCGCGGTGAGCGTCTCCCCCAGTCGCGTGAGGTAGCGCTGCGCGGACATCAGCCCCGCGCGCCGGACGATGAGGTTGTCGTAGTACGCGGTGGTGCCCTCGAAGGCCCACAGCAGGGAGGTGTAGTTCTCCTTCGAGTAGTCGAAGGGCACCAGCGCCCGGGGCTTCACCCGCTTGACGACCCACAGGTGGAAGTACTCGTGCGCGGCCAGCGTCAGCAAGTCCTCCCAGCCCCGGCCGGTGGACAGCGCCGTGCGAGGGAAGAGCAGGGCGGTGCTGGCCTGGTGCTCCAGGCCTCCGCGCCCCTTGTCCGTCAGGTACAGGAGGAAGAGGTAGCGCTGCATGGGCAGCCCACCGAAGAGGCGCGCCTGCACCTCGCACAGGCGCTGGAAGTCCGCGCACAGCCGGTCCGGGTCCGCCGGCGTGTCACCCCAGACGACGATGTCGTGCGGCACGCCCGCCGCGGTGAAGCTCAGCGGCGTGTGGGGGCCCACCTCGAAGGGGCTGTCCACCAGCGTGTCGTAGTCCGGCGCGATGAAGGCGCCGCCGCGCTGGCCCAGCGCGCAGAAGGTGCTCCAGCCCTGGGGCGCCTCCACCGTGACGTGGTGCTCCAGGCCGCGCGTGGCCTCCGTGTAGAGGAACACGGTGGCGCCGTTGAGGTACGCGTGGGTGCCGTCCACGTGGCTGGTGCGCACCGTCAGCTCATTGGCGTAGACGCGGTAGCGCAGCGTGACGGCCTGGCCTCCGGCATTCACGCGCCAGGTCTGCTTGTCCACGCGCCGCGCCGTCAGCGGCGAGCCGTCCTGCGTCGTCGCCGTGAGGTCCTGGACGTGCCGCGCGAACTCGCGCACCAGGTAGCTGCCCGGCGTCCATACCGGCATCAGCGCGTCGAGGACGGTGGGGCCCGCCGGGAAGGTGACCTCCACATCCACGAGGTGCGAGTGGGGCCGGGGCAGGGTGACGCGGTAGCGGACGCAAGGGGACATGGCCGGGCCTTTCTTCCAGGCAGGCTACTTCGCTCGGACGAGGACGGCGCCGAAGAAGCCGTCGGTGCCGTGGAGGTGCGGCGCCAGGCGCAGGAACGGGCCGGGGCCCACCTTGGCGCCCAGCTCCGGCCCCAGCAGCTCCGCCACCGGGCGCACGGTGTACTCGGGGTGCCGCGAGAGGAAGTCCTCGATGACGGCCTCGTTCTCCTCGCGCAGCACGCTGCACGTGCCGTAGATGAGCCGGCCACCGGGCTTCACCATCCGCGAGAAGCGCTCCAGGAGCGCCTTCTGCCGGGCCACGTGCTCGGCCAACTGCTCGGGCGTCAGGCGGTAGCGCGCGTCCGGCTTGCGGCGGAACGTGCCGGTGCCGCTGCACGGCGCGTCCACCAGCACCCGGTCCGCCTTGCCCGCGAGCGAGTCCAGCGAGGAGTCCGCCTCCGGCCCCTCCGCGGCGATGAGCTGGGCGCGCACGTTGTGCACCCCGGCGCGGCGGGCCCGCTTCTTGAGGTCCTCCATGCGCCGCGTGTCGATGTCCAACGCGTGCAGGTCTCCCCGGTTCTTCATCTGCGCGGCCAGTTGGAGCGTCTTGCCGCCCGCGCCCGCGCACGCATCCACGACGCGCGTGGGAGGCGCGTCCACCAGCATGCCGAGCAACTGGCTGCCCTCGTCCTGGATTTCGAGGAAGCCCTCGCGGAAGGTCTCCAGCGAGAAGACGTTCATGCGCGTCTCCAGGTGCAGGCCCATGGGAGACAGCAGGGAGGGCTTGCACTCCACCTCCTCGGTGGCCAGGCGCTTCGCCAGCGCGTCGCGGTCCTCCTTGAGGAGGTTGGCGCGGACGGTGAGGGGAGCGCGCTCGTTCATCGCCTCGGCGGCGCGCGCGGCGTCCTTGCCGTACAGAGCGAGGAAGCGCTCGGCGAGGAAGTCCGGCAGCGAGGCGGCGATGGGGAAGCGCTTCTTCTCCGGCAGGGCCTCCAGCGCGGCGGCGGCCTGGGGCAGCGCGCCCAGGGCGGAGGCATCCACGGACGTCAGCGACGAGGTGCGCGACACATCGCCCAGCGCTTCACCGTGGAGGATTCGGGAGGCGGCCAGGCGCAGGACGTCCTGACGGGTGGAGTCCAGCGACTCGAAGCCCGGGTGGGCGCGGGACAGGAGGAAGTCCACCGTGCGCTGGCGGCGCAGCAGGGCGTAGACGCGCTCGGCGACGGCGCGGCGCTCCGACGAATAGAGGTTGGTCTTCCGGCGCAGCGTGAAGTCCAGGGCCCGGTCCGACAGGCGGCCTTCATGGCGCACCAGCGCGTACGCCTCCAGGCAGGCCTGGAGCACCAGGTCCTCTCTCACGGGCCGGGGAGAGCGCGCCTGCTCCTTGAGCGTGGGCTTCTTGCTGTGCGGACGCTCGTTGGTGGACTTCTTCGCGGTGTGGTGCCGCGAGGTCGCGGAGGGGCGCGAGGTCCCCGAAGAGCGCGAGGCCCCGGAGGAGGGGCGCGAGGTCCCCGACGAGCGCGAGGTCCCGGAGGAGGGGCGCGAGGTCGCGGACGAGCGCGAGGTGGGGCGGGATTTGGATTTCTGGGCCATGGCTGCAGGGGCCTTTGCATCCCCCGGGCGGGTTGACAAGCGGGGAAAGCAAACCCGGGTGGTCGGGGACGCTCGGTCCACCGACACACCCGGGCGGGGAGCTCGCTCACCCGAGGGGAGCGAGGGAGGGGGTTCAGGGGCGCTGGCTGGCGCGGCGCCGACGGAGCAGACCGGCCACCAGCAGGCCCGCGGCGGGGAGCAGGGCGGCGGTGGGACCCGCGGCGCAGCCTCCGCCGGAGCCGCCTTCGTCGTCGGTGCTCGGCGTGCCCGTCGTCGGCGGAGAGGGGCGGTCGTCCGGAGTGCCCGTCGAGGGGGTCCCGGCGTCGGTGCCGCCACCCGTCTCGCCACCTGACGCCGCGCTGACGGTGACGACGGACGTCGCCGTGCGCGTCACCGCGCCGAAGGCCGCCGTCGCCGTCACCGTGTACTGGCCGGCCTTGGCGTAGGTGTGCTCCGCCGTCATGCCCTCGGCCGAGCCACCGTCTCCGAAGTCCCACGTCACCGGGACGTCCGAGGACGTCGCCGCGCGGAAGAGGGCGCGGTGGGGGGCCACGCCGCGCTCACCCTCCACCGTGACGGACAGGGCATCCGCCGGGGGCGGCTGTTCCACGGGGGGCAGGTCCTTGCGCAGCGTGAAGCTGTCCAGCACCTTCTCGTCCGTGGTGATGAGCTTCGCGGTGAGCACGCCCTCCACCACCTCCACGTCGAGGAAGCCGTGCGCCTTGTTGTCGCGCACCTGGCTCCAGCTCGGCTGGCCCACGGAGAACGCGCGCAGGGCCGCGCCGCCGCCGCCCACCACCAGGTACGGGATGCCGCCCGAGGACGCGACGCCGTCACCCTGCATCAGCTTGCTGCGCTCGTAGTTGTGGTCATGCCCCGTCAGCACCAGGTCCACGCCGTACTTCTCGAAGAGGGGGCCGAACTGGCGGCGCATGGTGAGCTGCGAGCCGTGCTCGCCGCTGGACCAGGGCGGGTGGTGGAAGAAGACGACCTTCCATGGCTGCGTCGTCCCGGCCAGGTCCGTCTGCAGCCACGCCTTCTGGTCCGCCAGCGAGCAGCGCTCCGCGGACGACAGGCCAATGGCGCAGTTGGAGTCGAGCGACACGAAGTGCACGTGCCCCCAGTCGAAGGAGAAGTAGCGCTCCGAGCCCGCCGGGTTGTTGGTGGGCATGTAGAGGTTGTCCAGGTACGGCTGCCCCTGGTCCGTCACGTACTCGTGATTGCCGGGCGAGGCGAAGAGAGGCACTTCCGCCAGCAGCGCGGCCATGGGGGCGAAGAGGTGGTCCTGGAAGTCGGCCTCGGTGCCATCCGGGTAGGCGTTGTCACCCAGGGCCACGAACAGCTCCGGCTTGCGCGCGAGCATGTCGGCGGCCACCAGCTTCTGGTCCGAGCCACCCGTGCCGAAGTCACCCACCGCCGCGAAGTGCACGCGGCGTGTTCCGGGCTCGGGCGCGGTGGTGAATCGCTTGGTCGGCGTCTTGAGGCCGCAGGCGCTGACCTCGTAGGAATACTCCGTGGCGGGCTTCAGGCCGGTGAGCACCACGGCATGGACGCGGCCGGAGGCCTCCGAGCGGGCGACTTCGCTCACCGCTCCCACGCCGTACCGCACCTCGGGCGAGCAGTTGGCCGCCAGTCGGAACGCCACCAGGGCGGTGTCCGGTCCGACTTTCTGGAGGTAGGGGTCGCGAGCGAGGACGCCCGCGGAGGCCACGCCCGACACCAAGGTCAGGGCCACGGCCAGGGGAAGTGGGTTGAAGCGGGTCTTCCGATGCATGCAGCCTCCTCCCGAACCATTTCGGGACGGAGGCCCAACCGTTCACTCGGCGACCTTCATCCGGTGAGGAGACAGGCGCCAGGCGGCGAGGCAGGCCCTCGCACGCCCCACGCCTGTCCCACCGGGCGCTACTTCTTGATGTCGTAGGACGCGAGGTCCTCGGTGCGCTCACCCTCCTCGCGCACCTTGCCCACGCCGGGCACCAGCCAGTACGTGCGCTCCTTGCCTTCCTTCACCTCGCCCGCGTCAGTGAGCTTCTCGCGGCGCACCTTGATGGCGTTGGTGAAGGTGCCGGCCCGCGTCTGCACCGTCACGCCCACCTCCTGCACGCGCCACGTATAGGTGGGGTCGCTGTCCTCCTTGCTGCCGTCACCCATCACCGTCAGCTCCTGCACGGCGCTGGTGAAGGACCAGGGCAGGGCGGCCGGCGCGCGCGCCAGGGACTTCACGGTGGCGGGGGCCCACGTGGTGGTTCGCACCTGGACGCCGTCCCGGTGGTCCTCCTCGCGAAGCCGCACCACTAGCCCGTTGCTCTGCTCCAGCTGCCAGGAATACTCCTCGTAGAGGATGCCGGTGGCGACGCGGTCCTGCCGGCTGTGCACCAGCACGCCCGTCGTCCCCGCCGGAGCCCCCGGCACCTCGCGCGGCCCCTGCACCGTCACGTGCTTCTGGAAGTTGCCATGCACCGGGTCCTGGATGTCGTAGACCCACGTGGAGCCCGTCGTGAGCGGCCACAGCGTCTTGGACTCATCCGGGTTGTTGTCGTTCGGGTTCTTGCCTCCTTCACCTGGCAGTCCCACGTCTCCGCCCGGTCCGGAAGGACCGGGTCCATCTCCGCCCGGCAGGCTCCCTCCACCACCACAACCCACGAGCAACCATCCGGCCGCGAGCGCGACCACCCACCTGAGTCTCATGTCAGCTCCTCCCGTGTCCCCTTGGGGCCTACCGCCGTCCACCGCAGCCCCCGCAGGGGCGTGCCCTCCGTCCGTCCCAGCGCCGCCGTCAGCGAGCCGGGTACGGGCTCCTCCACTTCCAGCTCCAGCCGCCGCCCGTCGAAGTCGAGCGCGCAGCTCTTCACCAGCACGTTGCGCTCGCCCAGCGCGCTCCTCAGCGACGCCTCCGCGCCCACCAGGTCATCGGCCTGCGCGGACACCAGGAGCCGCTGCTTCACTGGCGCCACGGGCGCCTCCCGGTTGAACAAGTCGATGACGAACAGCAGCGCCGCGACGAACATGGTGCCCACGCCCGCGAGCCCCAGGCTGCCGTGGCCACACGCCATGCCCAGGCCAATCATCAGGAAGAGGATGGCCGCGTCGCGCGGGTCCTTGAGACCAGAGCGGAAGCGCACGAAGCCGCCCAACCCCACCAGCCCGAAGGCCTTGGCCACGCTGTCGCCGATGACGGCGGTGATGACCGCCGCCGCCGCGCACAGCAGCACCTGCGCCTGAATCATGTCCGCCTTCGGCAATGCCCGGCGCATGAGAAACCGCCAGGGCCGCAGCGACAGCACCGTGCCGATGAACGCCGCCGCGAGCATCCGCGGCAGCATCACGGTGATGGACAACGCACTCATCTCCGCCTTGGCGCTCTCGAAGAGCGCCGGAATCGTGGCCTCCATGTCGGGGCTCCTTTAGAGCTCGACCAGCTGTGTGGCCGCTTCCGCGACGACGCGGCTTGGGCGGACCGTGGTGCCCCGGCCGTCGAGCGTCGACGCCGTGGCGATGACCGCATAAGCGTTGCGCAACACCGGCAGGCTCGTGGGGCTGGCCTCCAATACCCGTGAGATGAGCGTGCGGGCCTCGGGCCCCAGCGGCAGCCCCTTGAGCGAGGACAGCACGGTGGCGGGCCAGCGCTTCGCATGCTCCACCCGCAGCTTCCACGCCCGCGGGTCGTTCATGCCATCCACCGAGTCCAGCGCCTCCTTCGTCTTCGGTGCCCCGCGCTCGCGCAGCGCCCAGGCCTCTTCCGAGTCGAGCCCCGTCAGTGAGCGCAGCACCAGCTTCAGCGCCTTGCCCGCCAGTGCGTCGCGCAGTCCGCGAGCCACGGGCGTGTCCAGCCCCTGGGTGCCGCGCAGCACCGCCAGCCGGTCATGGGGCAGCAGCACCTCGCGCAGCGCGTCCGCCCGCGCATCCGTCAGGCCTCCCAGGCTGCGCGCCACTTCCGTGTACAGCGAGCGCTGCACCCCGGCCTCGCGCACCACCCAGGACTCCTCGCCGTCCAC
Source organism: Myxococcus sp. AM011 (assembly GCF_013372595.1). Taxonomy (NCBI): domain Bacteria; kingdom Pseudomonadati; phylum Myxococcota; class Myxococcia; order Myxococcales; family Myxococcaceae; genus Myxococcus; species Myxococcus sp. AM011. The sequence goes on along the minus strand of NZ_JABXEM010000190.1, from coordinate 5,255 downwards.
GCCGGAGAGCCCCAGCAACACGTCGCCCAGGCGTCCGTCCTTCATGCCGCGCTCGCGCAGCGCCCACGCCTGGGGCGAGCTGTCGCCCTTCAGTCCCTGGAGCACCTCCGACGGTGCCTGGGCATACAGCCGCTCGCGCATCATCGACGCTCGCGCGCCGGTGATTCCACCCAGTCCAACCGCCACCTGCGCGGGGGACAGCGGGGCCAGCACCTCGCGCAACGTCCACGCCGCGTCATCGCCCAGGCCCTGGAGGCCCCGTGCGATGAGGGCGGGGAAGCGCTCCACGAAATCCAGCCGGCGCTGGTGCGCCCGGAGCCCGGGAAGGCCGCCCAGCATCCACACCGCGAGCGACGGCTCGCGCACCTCCACGGTGTCCAGGGCATGGAAGAAGCGCGCCTCCACGTCCTCCACCGCGACGGGGCCCGAGTGCACGGGCGTTGTCGGCACGGGGACGATGCGCTGCACGGGCGTGTCACGCCCCTCCAGCCGCGCCACCACCGCGTCCACCAGCCGCTGCTCCAGCACGTGCAGCGGCGCGTCGTTGTTCTCCAAGATGAGCCAGCGCCGGGGGTCCTCCTTGGCCAGGGCCAGGAAGGACTCGCGCACGCGCACCGCCAGGCCCGCGCCCGCCAGCCCCTTGCGGCTGTCTCCGTCCGAGCTTCGCCCCGACTGGGACTTGCCCAGTCGCTTGCGCCACCGCGCGAGGTCCGGGTCCACGTCCACGAGGATGACCAGGTCCGGCCACAGCCCCTGCGAGGCCAGCTCGCACGCGGGCCGCAGCTCCGACATGGGAAGTCCCCGGCCACCGCCGCTCAGCGCGAGCTGCGAGTACAGGTATCGGTCGGTGATGCAGACTTCGCCCCGCGAGAGCGCGGGCGCCACCACTTCCTCCAGTTGCTGCGCGTCGCGCGCCAGGTTGAGAAAGAACTCCGCGCGTGGCGACATCTCCAGCAGGCGCGCATCGCGCGTCAGCTCCCGTACGCGCCGGGCCGTGGACGAGCGCAGCTCGCCTCCTTCCCGTGCGTGCGCCACCCGGTAGCCGAGCTTCTTCAGCCTCCCGGCCAGCAGGTTGGAGAGCGTCGTCTTGCCGCTGCCGTCAATCCCCTCGAAGTCGATGAACACGGTGCCTTATCCCCTCGCGACCCCATCCACGGCGAAGGCGTGAACCTTCGCCATCCCCTCAGCGAACTTGCTGTACGTCGGCGCGCCGCCCGGATTGAGCGACGACAGCCAGTCGGGCAGCTCCTGCCCCAGGTGCTTCACCTCCACCACCACGCGCCCTTCGTTCCACAGCGGTGGTCCCAGCCGCTCCGCCGTCAGGGCAAGCTGGGACAGCGCCAGCTCCGGGGCAACGTGGTGGTAGCCGATGTCCCTGTCCACCGTCACCCGCCACGCCTGCGACGCCTGATACACGTGCCGCTGGTACGTCACCGCCAGCACCGGCGACAGGCTTCCTCCGGTGATGAGCGGCAAGAGGCGCGCGCCCCCTCGCAACACGCGCCCCAGGTCCGAGCGCGGCACCCAGACCCGCCGCTTCTGCGTGAGGCCGTGACGCTCGCGCTTCACCTCCAGCACCACGCGCTCCACGCCGCCAGCACCCACGTCCGGCGAGTACTCCTTCGTGCGGACCTTGAGGCAGTCCTCCGGCGTGCGCAGCGCGCGCGACGCCAACGGACAGCCCGGCCGGTCGAAATAGACGGATACGATTCGCGTGGGCCGCGGCGCCTGTCCGCCCAGCTCCATCGACAACCGCGCGCACAGCGCGAGCGCGGCCTGCTCCCCGAGCACCAGCTTGAACTCACGCCGGAGTCGGGTCACTTCTCCCTCGGCGAACGAGAGCATGACGTGTCTCCGTGACTAGAAGCGGGTGGCGAGCTGCAGCGAGTACTCGAGGCCCGGCGCCTCGTCTCCTGGCCGCAACGCGCGCTCCACCTGGAACTGCCCCCGAAAACGACTCCCCAAGAGAAGGTTGAGACCCCCGAGCAGCGAGTGGCCCCGACCTTCCACATCCCCTCTCAACTGCAACCCCTCCGCTCCCACCACCGGCTGGAGCGCCCACTCCGTCGTCACGGGCACGGTCCAACTCGCCAGCAGCAACTGCGCGGTGAATGGACCCACGGGCAGCCGTCCCGTCACGACTTCACCCGTCACGTTCAGCCCACCGAACTTGAGCTCCGCGTCCGCGGCCACCGCGTGCCGCCGCGCCCTGTCCAGGGCCTCCGCCACGTACGTGCTGACGCCCAGGGTGAGCATCTTCTTGATCGGACGCACGCTCACCCGCCCGGCCATGTCCTCCTTGGTGCGCACGCCGAGCTCGTCCTTGGAGCCCTGGAAGACGCCCGCGGACACGCGGACATCCCAGAGGCTCTTGAGCCGCACCTCGCCCATCAGTCCCATCCGACGGCCGCCCAGCTCGTGCGTGCCGCCCAGGTAGTCCTCCACCAGGCCGCGTCCCTGGATGGGAAGGCTCCACGAGCCCTCCAACCGGCGCTGGAGGAAGGGGGCCTTGAACTGGCCGCCATAGAGGCGGAAGCGCTTGTCGTCATCCGCGAGGCGAACGAAGGCGTCCTTGAGGATGTTGGAGTCCGCGAGGTCCGCGCTCACCTCGGCCTCCAGGTTGGGCAGCGACGTGCCCACGCCCACGCGCGCGGAGGGGATGCTCAGCGTGCGCTGGTACTTCGAGCGCTCGTCCGCGTTGGCGCGCGCGTAGACGCGGCCGAAGACGCGCACCGTCTGCACCTCGTCCTCGGGCGTGTCGTCGAGCGCGGTGGCGTCCTCGCCCAGCGAGTCCTCCTGCTGCGCGCCGGGCTTCGACTTCTTCTTCTTCTTTTCCTCCGGCGAGGGCTGCGCGCCCGTCGGCGGCACCGGGCTCACCGCGCCGCTGGAGTCTCCCGGCTGGATTCGCGGCGGCAGGGCCTGCGCCAGCGCTCCTTCCGGCAGTTTGTCCTGGGAGGGCTCCAGGGGCTCGGAGCCCTCCGGTGGTCCGCTCTCGGGCGCTTCCACTCCATCCACCACGCCGCCCGAGAGCGGATCCTCCACGGCCACCGCACCAGAGGTGTCCAGCCCCGCGTCGCTTCCGGAGGCCTGGGCCTCCGCGAACGCCGGTCCACTCAGGAGGACCGCGATGAGGAGGCCCCGCCTCCCTAGATCATCCACCCGCCACCCGCCCATGTCCCCGCCTCCCCATCGCAGCCGGGAGAGCTCTTGTGCAACTGCGATGCCCGAATCGACAACGTCGGGTGCAGGACGGCGGTGGACGGCGAGCGCCCGGACCAGGGCGGGAAAACGTCGTGACGAGGGCGTTACATGCCCACGGGTGGGAACGAAAGTTCCACCGCGCGGGCAGCCGGCCCTGTACGAATGTCGATCAGCCGGTGGAAGGAGTTACCGGTCGGACGCCGCATCCGTCGGCGGGACGGTGGAGCCGCTCACCTCGGAGGGCGCGGCAGGCGCGGTGGGCTCCGCCGGGCCTGCCGAAGCAGGCACCTCGGCGCTGTCGGACGTGCCCGCGGGCGAGGTCGGGGCCTTCAGCCGCCGTATCGCGCCCCGCACACCCCACACGAGCGCCGTGCCAGAGGCCAGGATGAGCAGGCCCCAGCTCAACCCCTGAGGCAACGGCCGCGAGGCCACCGTGACGTAGCCCGTCAGCACCTTGAGGTGCAGGTTCTGGTAGCGGACCTCCAGCTCATAGAGGCCGGGCTCGTCGAAGGTCAGCTCCGTGTGCCAGTTGACGCCATCGCGCGTCAGCGTCTTCGTCACCTGGGCGGGCGAGTCCTTCAGGTGCACCGTCACCGTCAGCGGGCCGGTGAACTCGGCGCCCTGGAACGCGCCCACGTGGAGCGACAGCAGCGCGGGCTCTCCCTCGCGGGGGAGGGCGGGGTGAAGCGTACCCTGCAGGCGCTCCTCGGCATCCGCCCAGCGCAGCTCCATGACGTCGCCACGCCTCTCCAGGCGGAGTTGATCCGCACCCGGAGTGACGGCGAGCGCACCCGTCGCCAGCAGGCAGGCAATCAGCGCGCCGGCCGAATTCCGTGCGAGCCACCTTTGCCTCGGCGGCCGGTGTCCTCTAAGATGGCGACCCCTATCGCATTCCATCTGAGCCAACTCCCCCGGCCAGAGTACCGGGATGAACCCTCAATCATTCGGGAAATATCAGCTCCTGAAGAAGCTCGCCACCGGCGGCATGGCCGAGGTGTGGCTGGCGCGTCAGTCGGGCATCGAGGGGTTCCACAAGAACCTCGTCGTCAAGCGCATCCTTCCGCATCTGGCGGAGGACCGTGAATTCGTCGAGATGTTCCGGAACGAGGCGCTCATCGCGGCGCGCTTCAACCATCCGAACATCGCGCAGGTCTACGAGTTCGGCGAGGCGAACGGCACCTACTACATCGCCATGGAGTTCATCCACGGCGAGGACCTGGGCCGGGTCATGCGCAAGGCGGCCAGCGCGGGCCAGTGGATAGCGCGTCCCCTGGCCATCCGCATCGTCGCGGCGGCGTGCGAGGGCCTGTACTACGCCCACAACCGCACGGACGACGCCGGCCGGCCGCTGCGCGTGGTGCACCGGGATATCTCGCCGCAGAACATCCTCATCAGCTTCGACGGCTCGGTGAAGCTGGTGGACTTCGGCATCGCCAAGGCCGCGGACCAGGCGTCGCTGACCAAGTCGGGCGCCATCAAGGGCAAGTTCGCGTACATGGCGCCGGAGCAGGCCGCCGGCAAGCCGCTGGACGGGCGCGCGGACATCTTCGCCATTGGCCTGGTGCTCTACGAGCTGCTCACGGGCGTGCGCCCGCTGAAGCGGGACTCGGAGCTGGCCACGCTCCAGGCCGCCATGGAGTGCGCCATCCAGCCGCCGTCGCAGGTGGCGGACGTGCCGGAGGAGATGGACCCGGTGGTGATGCGGGCCGTCACCAAGAACGCGGATGACCGCTACCGGGACGCGCGGACGTTCCAGACGGCGCTGGAGGAGATTCTCGTCGGCCAGCGCTGGGTGGCGGGCTCGGTGCAGATCTCCGAGCTGATGGAGACGCTGTTCGCGGACCGGCTCGCGGATGAGAAGGCCCAGGGCCAGGTCGTCCCGGTGGACGACGATGCCTCGGGCAGCTCGGGCTCGCCGGTGCCTCCCCCGCCTCCTCCTCAGGAGCGGGGCCGGGGCCGTCCGTCTTCCGCGGACATGAGCTGGGACGCGCCTCCGGGTGAGGCGTCCGCGCCTCGTGAGCGAGGAGGCCGTGCCCCGCCCTCGCGCTCCGCTC
>NZ_JABXEM010000018.1:0-69305 GCF_013372595.1 Myxococcus sp. AM011 | reverse complement strand
CCCAGGCGGTCAGCGCGGTCCAGGGGACGGCCAGGCGCTCCGGCGACAGCGCGGGGAACAGCAGCCAGGCCACGTCCACGGCGTGCATCGCCAGCATCCACAGCGCCACGATGGCGAGGTAGCGCGGGCGGGACTTCAGCTCGCGCGACAGCAGCGCTCCGAAGGGCAGCACGAAGTGGCCCAGGAGCAGCAGGAGCGATACGTCGCCCCAGCCGGCCCGCAGGCGGACGCGGTACCAGCCCACCTCCGCGGGCAGCCCCGCCACCCAGATGAGCAGCAGTTGCGCGAAGGCGATGTAGGCCCAGAAGCAGATGAAGGCGAACATCAGCGTGCCCAGCCGGTGGTAGTGGCCGGGGGACAGGAGGCTGCCGAAGTGCTGCGTCTGGCGCGTCGCCTCGCCCGCGACCACCATCAGCGCGATGGCACCCACGAACGCGCCGGAGAAGACGTAGATGCCATACACCGTGGACTGCCACGTCGCCTCCAGCGACATCATCCAGTCCAGCGTCATGAAGGAGAACGTGAGGGCCAGCGCGGGCAGCGCGCCGCCGCCCAGCCTCCGCTGCCACGACGTCCAGCGCAGGTCGCCCGTCGCATCCTGGCGCACGGACCAGCGCAGGAGCAGGTGACCCACGAGTCCCCAGGTGACGAAGTAGAGCGCCGCCCGCGCCAGGAAGAAGGGCAGGTTGTTGTAGGGGCGCCGGTGCGCGAGGACATGCAGCGCCTCCTCGCCGAGTTCCAGCGACGGCGCCACCCACGGGTACAGGTGCCGCATTCCCAGCGCCAGGGGGATGAAGAGCAGCAGGAACAACGGCGCGGTGGAGGCCGTCACCTCCAGCGCGCGCCGCAGCACCACCGGCCAGCGCGCCTTCGTGGCGTGGAAGATGGCGAGCAGCAGCAGCGCGCCCAGGCACAACCCCAGCCAGTAGCTGAAGCCGAAGAGGTAGCCGAACAGCGCCCGCCGCACGTCCAGCAAGGCCCCCAGCGCGGTGGCCACGAGACCCAGCACGCCCAGGCCCGCGCTGATGGCCTGGAGGCGCTGGCCTCCCTCGAAGCGGGGAAGGGCGGGGGGCCTCATGGCGCTCGGACCTCCTGGAGCAGTCGCTCCCGCACGTCCGGAGGCGCGGCGGCGAGCGACGCGCGCTGGCTGCGGCCCAGGGCCCGCAGATACGAGACAATGGCCCAGCGCTCGCGCGGTGGAAGCTGCGCGCCGTATGCGGGCATGAGGCCGAAGCCGTTGGAGATGACGGCGAAGTAGAAGCCCGAGGGATGTGGCAGCTCTCCCGTGGAAGGCGTGTCCAACTGGCCCTCCATCGGAGCACCGTGCTCGCCCACGAGCGCCACCTGTCGAGCCCGCTCCACGTCGACCTCGCGGTATGTCACGCCGCCATCACCCGACGGTGCTTCGGACGAACTCGCGCTCCCCAAGCCTCGCGTGTCCCGCACGGCTCCCAAGCCCCCTACCTCCCGTGGCAGGGGGAACGGCCGCGGCCCCACATGCGAGGCCACCGCCCGCGTTCCCGTGTAGGGCGCCTCGCCTTCCTCGACGCCGTAGACGACCTGCGTGGCGTGGTCGTGCGGGACGAACAGGCCCGGGGGCCGGCGCTGCGGCATCTTCCGCGCGACGGGGCTGTCTCCATCTCCCGTCAAGCCGTGGCACACCGCGCACCAGGTTTCATAGGACGCACGCCCCTCTTCCAACTGCTCGCGCGTCAACGGCTCCGGCACCTCCTGGACCCAGCCGCCATCGGCTTGCAGCCCCTGTCGCCACGCCGGTCCCTCGCCGCGCGAGGCAAGCCACTCTCGCGCCACCGTCCCCGGCACCAGGGGCCGCATCGCCCGACCATCCTCGAAGAAGGTGCTCGCCCCGAACGCCTCCGCGCGTGGCTGCGAAGCCAGCGGGTCCGTGTCGTCACACGCGGCCAGGCACCCCAGCAGCACCGGCAGCATCCGCCCTCTCATCGCGCCCCCTCCACCACCACCGACACCCGCTGCGCGCCCAGCTCACGCAGCGCCTGCTCCACGGAGTTCATCGATGGCGTGTCTCCATCCACCGTGACGCTCGCCCAGAAGCCGTCCACGGACGCGCTGCGGAAGGCCTCCACCTCGAACACCGGGTGCGTGACGTGTGGGAAGCCAAACAGCACCATCAGCGCGCCGAAGACCATCAGCGCCGCGGACAGCACCCCCAGCTCGAACGCGATGGGGATGCTCGTGGGCACGCTGTGCAGGGGCCTGCTTCCCACGTTGAGCGGATAGTCCACCGCGTTGGTGAACCACTGGGTGAGGTACGCGAAGCCCGCGCCGCCCAGCCCCGCGAGGAGCGTCAGCATCGGCAGCTTCGAGCGCTTCAGCCCCAGCGCCTCGAACGTCTCCTCCACCGGGAAGGGCGTGTACGCATCCAACCGGTCGAAGCCCCGCGCGCGCAGTCCCTTCAGCGCGGCCACCAGCGCGTCGCTGGACGCGAACTCCCCCAGCACCCAGCGCCTCATGGGGCACCGCCTTTCGTGCCCGACGAGCCCGCGTGCTCCTGGCGGAAGCGCAGCGAGCCGTCCACCTCGCGCTGGAGCTCCTTCATCTCGCTCATCGACACCGGCGGCACCAGCTTGAGGAACAACAGGAAGGCCGTGCCGAAGAAGGCCACCGTGCCACCCAGCAGGCTCCAGTCAACCCAGGTGGGCCTGTACGCCGCCCAGGACGAGGGCAGGAAGTCCATGCTCAGCGACGCCACCACGATGAGGAAGCGCTCGGTCCACATCCCCACGTTGACCAGGAGCGCGGCCACCCACAGCACGGCCACGTTCGTTCGCAGCCGGGGGAACCAGAAGAGCTGCGGCACCACCACGTTGCAGAAGACCTGCATCCAGAACAGCGGCGCGTACGGCCCGAAGAACTGCGCCTCGGTCGCGTGCATCTCGTAGGGGTCCGCGCTGAACCAGGCGAAGAAGTGCTCCTGCAGGTAGCCGTACGTCACCATCCACCCGGTGGCGAGCAGCACCTTCGCCATGTTGTCCAGGTGGCCGAGCGTCACCACGTGCTCGATTCCCAGCGCCCGGCGCGCGGGGATGAGCAGCGTGAGCACCAGCGCGAAGCCGCTGAACACGGCGCCCGCGACGAAGTACGGCGGGAACACGGTGGTGTGCCAACCGGGCAATTGCGCCACCGCGAAGTCGAAGGACACGATGGTGTGCACGCTCACCACCAGCGGCGTGGCCAGCCCCGCCAGCAGCAGGTAGCCGGTGCGCCACTGGCGCCAGTGGCGCGCGGAGCCCCGCCACCCCAGGCTCGCCAGCCCGTACCAGAAGCGCGCCCGGGGCGTGCGTGCCGTATCCCTCGCGGTGCCCAGGTCCGGAAGCAGGCCCACGTACCAGAACAACAGCGACACCGTGAGGTAGGTGCTCACCGCGGCGATGTCCCACGTGAGCGGCGAGCGGAACTGGGGCCAGGCCCTCAAGCTGCTGGGGTAGGGCACCAGCCAGTAGAACTTCCACGGCCGGCCCAGGTGCAGCAGCGGGAAGAGGCCCGCGCACATCACCGCGAAGAGCGTCATCGCCTCCGCGAAGCGGTTGATGGACCCGCGCCACTTCTCCTGGAGGAGCAACAGGATGGCGCTGATGAGGGTGCCCGCGTGGCCAATCCCAATCCACCACACGAAGTTGGTGATGCCGAAGGCCCACGCCACCGGGATGTTGTTGCCCCACGTCCCCACGCCCACGAAGAGCGTGACGCAAATGGCCCAGGTGAGCACCGCCGTGCCCGCGAGCCCCAGCGCCAAGAGCCCCCACCACGCCCGACGGGGCGGGGCGTGCACGAAGTCCAGCAGCGACTCGCTGTACTCGCGGTCGGAGTAGCGCCCGTCGAGCAGCGGATACACCACCAGCGGGTCTCCGGGCGCGGGCACCTGCGGGTCGGCGTCGCTCATGGGCCCCTCTTCGGCGCCGGGTTCTTCAGCCGCACCAGGTGCACCGTGCGGGGCCGGGTGCCCAGGTTGTTGAGCAGGCGGTAGTGCCGGGGGTCCTCGTGCCGCCGCTTCACCGCCGACGCGGGCGCGAGCAGGTCCCCGAAGGTGATGGCCTCCGTGGGGCACGCCTGCTGACAGGCGGTGCGCACGTCACCGTCGAGGATGTCCCGCCGCGCGGAGCGCGCGACGAGCCGGGCCCGCTCGATGCGCTGCACGCAGTACGTGCACTTCTCCATCACCCCACGCGAGCGCACCGTGACGTCCGGGTTCTGGCGCAGGCGGTCCAGCGGCTCGCGCTGCTGGTACTCCAGGTAGTTGAAGCGGCGGACCTTGTAGGGGCAGTTGTTGGAGCAGTACCGCGTGCCGATGCAGCGGTTGTAGACCATCTGGTTGAGGCCCTCGTCCGAGTGGACGGTGGCATTCACCGGGCACACGTATTCACAGGGGGCTGCCTCGCAGTGCACGCACGCCACCGGCTGGGTGATGACGCCCGGGTCGTCCGGGTCGCCCAGGAAGTACCGGTCGATGCGCAGCCAGTGCATCTCCCGGCTCTTGAGCACGCCGTCCTTGCCCACCACCGGCACGTTGTTCTCCGCCTGGCAGGCCACCATGCACGCGCTACACCCCGTGCACCGGTGCAGGTCGATGGCCATCGCCCACTGGTGCGTGTCGCTCGCCATCGGCATCAGCGGGTACAGCCGCTCGTGGTCCTCCTGCAGCGACTTCAGCGCCAGGGGCCTTGCCTGGAACTCGCCGCTCGTGAGCTGGAGCGCGAGCGGGCGCCCGTCCATGCTCCAGTGCTCCTGGGTGAGGGCCAGCGCGTGGTGCCCTCCCGTCCGCGTGACGGTGAGTCCCGGAGCCCCCCACGGCGCATCCAGGTGGCGCAGCCGGTACGCGTTGACGCCCACGCCCTGGCCCACGGGACCCACCCGCTCGCGCCCATGCCCCAGCGCCAGTGTCACGGTGTCGTCCGGTTGTCCGGGCAGCACCAGTACGGGCGCCTCCACCGCCTGCCCGCGCAGCTCCAGCCGCGCCACGTCGCCCTTCTCCAGTCCCAGGCGGCGCGCGGTGGCCGGGGACAGCAGCGCCGCGTTGTCCCACGTCAGCTTCGTCACCGGGTCAGGCAGCTCCTGGAGCCACGCGTTGCCGGCGAAGCGGCCGTCGTACAGCCGCGCGTCCAGCACCAGCCCCAGCTCCAGGCCCCGCGAGGGAGGCGCCGACGGTCGCGCGGCCGCCACCACCGCGGCCTCATCCAGCCGGGCCCGCGCGCGGGGTGCCCGCGTGTCCGGGACGACGCCCACCCCCAGCCACGCCTCCCAGCGCGACTCGAAGTCGGCGCTCGCCCCCGTCCGCTCACGCCACAGGTCCTTGAGCAGCGCGTAGGGAGATTTCGACTCCAGGCCCGCGAACGTCGCCAGCACCTCCACCTCCTGCACCGCGCCAGGGAACAGGGGCGCGATGAGCGGCTGGAGCAGGGACTCGGTGCCGTCCGGCGCCCGACCGTCGCGCCAGGACTCGTAGGGGTGGGTCGCCGGGGCGAAGGCGGGACAGAGGGCCGCCGTCTCGTCCTCGTGCAGCCCGTGGTACAGACGGAAGGGCGCGAGCGCCAGCGCCTCGGCGAAGCCCGAGTCCACCGCGCTCGCGTACACGGGGTTCCACGCGGTGATGACCAGCGTGTCCACCTGTCCCGCGCGCAATTCACCCACCAGCGACGCCAGCGCTTCAGTGCCACCGACTGGCTGCGCGACGGGCTCCACGAGCCAGGGCGCGTTGCCCAGCGCCTCGTCCACCGCGAACGCCAGCGCATGCACCAGCGCCGGCTGCCGCGCGCCCACCGTCACGCGCCCCTGGCCCCGGTGCGCGAGCAAATCCTTCGCCGCCTCACGCACCCAGGCGCGCTGTGCCTCCCCCAGCGTGGTGCCCGGCGGACGCAGCCCCGCCAGCGCCGCGTGGCCCGTGTTGGCGCCGACGTCCGCCGCCAGCGCGAGCGCCAGCGCCACGGCCTGCGAGGGCTTCATCCGAGACCGCTCGTCCGCGAAGGCGCCGGTGAGCGTCAGCGTGCTCTCCGCGACCCACAGCCGATTCAGCGCCTCGGGCCGCCGCGCGGCGACGAAGTCCCGCGCCGCGCGCAGTTGCCCCGGTTTCAGCGTGGAGAGGAAGTCGTCGTCCAGCGACACCACCACCGCGCGCCCCACGTCGTGCACGACGTCCAAGGGACGGCCATAGGCCAGCGTCGTCCCCTCCACGCTCCCGTCCGGCAGGTCCGCGCTGAAGGGGATGAACCGCGCGCGGGGGAAGCGCTCCTGGATGCGTGCGAACATCGCCTGCACCAGCGGACTGCCCGTGGGCTCGACGAGGAAGCGCAGGCCCGCGCCCCCGTCGGTGCGCGTGGCCCGTTGCGCGAGCGCCTCGCGCAGCACGCTCCACGCGACCTCCGTTCCCTGGAGCCGAGCCGTCCGCGCCCGCGCCGCGTCGTACAGGCCCAACAGCGAGGCCTGCTCGAAGATGCCCGCCGCGCCCTGGCTCGCGGGGTGCTCGGGATTGCCCTCCACCTTGGTGGGCCGGCCCTCGTGGCTCTCCACCACCAGCCCCACCGTGCGCCCGTTCCACTCCATTCCCGTGGCGAAGTGCAGCGGCACGCCGGGCGTCAGTCCCTCTGGAGGCAGCGCATAGGGGAGGATTTTTTCCGGGGGCTGCCGGAAGCACCCCGTGAAGCCCGCGGCCGCCAGTGAGGCCGTCGCGAGCTGGAGGAAGGTGCGCCGCGCCAGGCCCTCGGGCGGCGTGGCCGCGCCGGGAGGAAGCTCGCGCAGGAGCGCCTCTCGTCCGGGCCCTCCCGCCTGCCACTCCTCCAGGCTGCGCCACGCGCGCACGGGGCCGGGCTCACGCGCCGCGGGCGCGACGGACGCGTCCTGCAACACCGGAAGGGGGAAGGTGTCGGTCAGAAGTGGCATGTGTTGCAGTTCGTGCGGGGGTGCACGTCCAGGGCGGCCTGCACGGCGCGGCCCGTCTCGCGAGCGTCACCCGGAGGACGCCACGTCAGGTTGGCGACTTCGGACAGCGGCCGCAGCCAGGGGGTCGGGTCTCGATGACACTCCAGGCACCACCCCATGGTGAGGGGCGCCACTTGCTGCACCGCGGCCATGGTGTCCACCCGCCCGTGACAGGTGACGCAGCCCACGCCCTTGTTCACGTGAATCTGGTGGCTGAACCAGACGTAGTCCGGCAGCGCGTGCACGCGGTTCCACTGCAAGGGCATCCCGTCGAAGCCGCTGGCGCGCACCGGCTCCAGCTTCGCGCTCTCGTTCCACACCTGCGCGTGACAGCCCAGACAGCGCTGCGTGGGAGGCACCCCCGCCACGGGCGAGCGCCAGGCCCCCTCATGGCAGTATCCGCAGGGGATTCCCTCGTCGCCCGCGTGATGCCGGTGGTCGAACTCCACCGGCTGCTCCCGAGGCGAGAAGAAACCACGACCCAGCGGGTTGCGCGCCAGGAGCAGCAACCCCGCCAGGGACACCGCGGGCACGCCCAGCGCCAGGGCGATCAGCCCCCGCAGCAGCGAGTCGGTCCCCGGACGGAACAGCGGCGCCATGTCCCCCCTCCGTGTGGCACGGAAGTCTCCAGCGGATACCGATGCTGGAGGTGGGGGACTGTGGCCGTGGCGAGACAGGACCCACCAGCCTCCAGGCTCGGCCCCGTCGCCTTTCACACCGTGGCCTGTCTCGCCGTTGGCTTTCCCACATGGACCAGGGACACGGGGGCAATCCCTTCCATCCATTCCCGATGCGGCCCGGGCGTGTCCACCATTCCCAGGAGGGACCGCCTGCTGTGGAGCGCATCCCGCCCGCTGGCTGCTCACCGGGGCGCGAGACAGCGGGCGCGGTTCGAGGTATCCCGACAGGGCCATGAGCGAGGCCCTTCAACTCGATGACTGGGGCGGCACCGGCCCCGTGCTGCACCTGGCGCATGCCAACGGCTTTCCGCCCGGCACCTACCGCAAGCTCATCGAGCTGTTGAAGACGCGCTACCACGTCGTCTCGGTGCGGAGCCGCTGGCTCGTGCCGGGCTCGGACCCGCTGACGATGCGGACCTGGAACGACATGGCGGACGACCTGGCGCACGCGCTGCGCGCCGCCGGACTGAAGGACGTCATCGGCGTGGGACACAGCATGGGCGGCGTGGCGACGCTGCTGGCGTCCGTGAAGGAGCCGGGCCTCTTTCGCGCCATCGTCACGCTGGACCCCGTGTTGTTTTCGGGGATGCGCAAGCTGGTGCTCGACGTGCTGACGCTGCTGGGCCAGCGAAGTCGAGTGCCTCCCGCGAGCCTGGCGCGCCGTCGTCGCGAGCACTGGCGCTCGCGCGAGGAGGCAGCCGCGAGCTATCGCAAGAAGCCCCTGTTCCAGGGCTTCGACCCTGATTGCTTCCAGGACTACCTCTCGTATGGCCTCATGGAGTCGGAGGAGGGCGGTTTCAAGCTGACCATCCCTCGCGCCTGGGAGGCCCGCGTCTTCGAGACGACGCCGGAGGGCCTCTGGAGCTCGCTGCGCTCCATCTCGGTGCCCACCCTCATCGTGCGGGGGCATGACACGCGAACGCTCGCGGCGTCGGCCTTCGCGCGCGCCCGGAGAGTCGTGCCGGGGGCCCGGCTCGAGGAGTTCCCCGGCGGGCACCTCTTCCCACTGGAGGACCCGGACGGCTGTGCCCGCCTCATCCTCGCGTTCCTCGACACGCTCGACGCGCCCGCTCCGGAAGTCCTTCAGGCGCGCTGACCGCGTGACTGCTCCGGGCCCATGAGCACCGGAGGCGGGCTGCTCACCGCGCCGTGTCGTCCACCACCGCGGGAGCGTCCGTCGGCTCGGGAAGGGGAACCGCATCCGGCGCCGAGGGAGGCAATGCGGCCTCGCGCGCGAGGAGCGCCTCGAAGGCATCAACCATGGGGCTCGCCGTGGTGCCGTCCACGACGCGCTGCCATTTCCCACCGGGGGCGCGGTGGGAATACCCACCCCAGAGAAGCCTGCCTCGGAGGCCCAGGAAGACCTCGGCGTTGACGAAGCTCTTGTCCGCTTCCGCCTCCATCAGCTCCAGCAGCCGGATGCGGTCTCCGTCGCTCACCTTCTTGAGGCGGGGCGACTGCGCGGTGATGACGCGAATGACGTGCTCCTTCACCGAGGCGGAGCTGGCGGAGACCTCCATCGACCGGTGACCCAGCGCCTGGAGCTCGGACTGAATCGTGGTCCGCGCGGCCAGGTCCTCGGCCTGGGCCTCGAAGCGCTGGTCGAAGCCTTGCCTGCCCGCTTGCTGCTCCTGCGCGGGGCTGTCCGAATCACCCGAGATGAGGGCGCCCATGGTGCTGACCAGCGGGAAGCCCACGCAGCAGAACGTCAGCGCGGCCAGCGGAAACAGACCCCCCATGCGGTGCAGCAGCGGCGCCATCGGCACGGGGCCTACCTGTTGCTCCGGCACCGCCGAGTGCAGGTTGCAGCGTCCGCAGACCCGCGCGTACTTCGTTCCCAGGGAGAAGAGCGGGAACCAGAAGAGGTGAATCACCCGGTAGTGACGCTGGAGCCGATGGGCCGTCTCCTGGTGGCAGTCGGGGCAGGGTGCACGCTGCTCGCCGAGTTCCTGCTGCTTCGGCGTACTCCCAGAGATGATGAACATGCACGGCTCCGCGAAGATGAAGGGCGGCTGGATACCCCAGCGATGACGCCAGCGTCCATCGTGACAGCTTGTCTCGGACATCTCGCTACCCCGTGACAATCCGGGCAATCCCGCGAGCACCCGCCGTGTGTTGCTTTCGCTCGCGGCGCTGCGTCTTCCGAATGAAGCCTCGTGTGTGGCTTTCCCTGGCCTCGTGCTTGCTCATGCCTGTCGCCATGATGAGACCCCTTCTCCAGAAGCACTTCTGGCTGGTGAGCTGTGCCTTCCTCCTGGTGGCCGCGCTGATTGCCGCGCGCACCGTCCACCTCATCACCGAGTTCCAGCTCGCGATTCCCATCTCCAGCCTGGGCTCGACACCGTCGGGACCCGTCCAGCTCGCCCGCACCGAGGCACGGCTGGAGCTGCGCAGCGAGCCACTGGCGCGTCTGCTCGGCGTCAAGGACCGGCTCCCGCTCGGTCCTCCTCCCGCCTACATCGGGCCACGACGGAGCGCGCGGCGCGCGAAGCTCGTGGGGACGCTGACGTCGCGCGAGCCATTCTGGTCGCTCGCCTCCGTGGAGGACCTCGACAGTCGGCGGGTGCGCAGCCTCCGCGTGGGGGACGTGCTCCAGGACGCGGAGGTCGTCGTCATCGAACGCGAGCGCATCATCGTCACCCGGGAAGGACAGCAGGAGGTCATCGACCGCGAGGGGCCCGGGGGGCCACCGTCGACTGGCGCTCCGGTGTCCGCGAGCAGCGACAGTGGCGGAGGCATCCGACGGGTGGGCGAGCACACCTACGAGGTGCCTGATTCCTATCTGGACCTGGACCAGTGGACGCGGGGCTCCGCGCTCACGCAGGCGCGCATCGTTCCGTCGTTCAAGGATGGGAAGCCCCAGGGCTTCAAGCTCTTCTCCATCCGGCCTGGCTCCGTGTACGAGAAGCTGGGCCTCCAGAGCGGCGATGTCCTCCAGCGCATCAACGGCATCGCGCTCGACTCGACGGAGAAGGCGCTGGAGCAGTACATGCTGCTCAAGAAGTTCCGGCATCTGGAGGTCGACATCGACCGGGGCGGCCTGCCGCTGCGCATGGTCTACGACTTGCGGCCGTGACAGCACGGGTTCTTTCGTGAGGGGCCAGGGGGGCAGGCGGTCGCGACCGATGGCGCTCCCTCCGTCGGTACTTATCGTTGCTCCGTTGCGGGAGCGCGCTTCGTGCCGCTTCATTCAAGCAAGGAGGCATCCATGAAAGCAGTCGTGCTGAAGGCCTATGGGGACGTGGAGAACCTCGTCGTGCAAGAGATGCCCGAGCCGAAGGTGGGGCCGGGCGAGGTGAAGGTCCGCGTCACCGCCGCGAGCATCAACCCGGTGGACTGGAAGATTCGTCGAGGCGACATGAAGGACGCGATGCCCGTGACGTTCCCCGCCATCCTGGGGAGGGACGTCTCGGGTGAGGTCGTCGAGGTGGGGCAGGGCGTGAAGGACTTCAAGCAGGGCGACCGGGTGATGGGCGTGGTGTCCTCGGGCTATGCGCAGACGGTGGTTGCCCCCGTGGACGTATGGGCCAAGGTGCCCGACGCGCTGGAGCTGAAGGACGCGGCCGCGCTGCCGTTGGTGACGTTGACGGGCGTGCAGTTGATTGAAGAGCAGATGAAGGTCGCCAAGGGGGCCACGGTGCTCATCACCGGCGCGGTGGGTGCGGTGGGGCGCGCCGCCCTGTTCGCGGCGAAGGCGCGCGGGGCGAAGGTCTGGGCCGGCGTGCGGGCCACCCAGTTGGAGGAGGCCCGGAAGCTTGGGGCGGACGGGGTCGTCGCGTTGGATGATCCAAAAGACGTCGCGAAGCTGCCCACGCTGGACGCCGTGGCGGACACGGTGGGCGGCGAGGCCGTGGCGGTGGTGTTGGACAAGGTGAAGCGCGGCGGCATCGTGGGCAGCGTGGTGGGGCCGCCGAAGGGCGCGAAGGAGAAGGGGCTCGAGGTGCGCAGCTTCCACTCGCACCCGGACGGCCGCCGGCTCGCGCAACTGGGGGAGAGCGTGGCCAAGGGCGAGTTGATCATCCCCATTGGCAAGACATTCAAGATGGATGAGGCGAAGGAAGCCCAGAAGCACGCCGAGAAGGGCGGCACGGGCAAGGTCCTGCTCGTCAACTGAGCCCCGAGGAGCGTCAGCCCGGGTGTCTCGCGTGCCCGGGCATGACGCTCCTCCGGCCCTTACAGCTCGTTGAAGATGAGCAGGCCTCGCGACGAGTCGACGACGTACACGTAGCCGTCGCCGGGGATGCGGACGCCGAAGGCGCCCTCGAAGAGGCTGTCGCCTCGGAACGGGTCGCTCTCGCGGAAGGTGTGGTGGTGCGCCACCTGTCTGGGCCTGGTGGGATTGGACACGTCCAGCACGCGCAGCCCTTCGTGATACCAGGCCACGTAGAGGAGGTTGCCGCGCAGGATGAGGTTGTGCATCGACGTGATATGGCGCATGCGGAACTCGCCAATCTTCACGATGCGGGCTGGATTGCTGACGTCCAGCACGCGCACGTGAGAGGCGTTGAACTCTCCGCCCTCGAAGGCAATGGTCTTTCCGCCGAAGGTGCCCACGGCGCTGTGGTGCGCGTATTCATCGATGGAGCGCTCGTAGCGACCCAGCCGGCTGACGTTGTCCAGGTTGGTGACGTCCACCACGTTGTAGCCGCCGAAGGAGCTGCTGATGTACAGGCGGTTCTCGTACGCGAAGGCATCGTGCGGACCTCCCAGCTCCGCGTCCTCGGGCAGGGAGATGATGGTGCGCAGGATGGGATTGAGGGGCTCCGTCAAATCATAGACGTGGGTGCCCGTATTGGGGACCATGGCGTAGAGCCGGTCATTGTCGACGAGCACCGTGTGCGCGCCGAAGTCCCCCGTCGGCAGGCTCTTCACGAAGGTGGGGAGGGCGGGGTTGGAGATGTCGTAGACGATGGGACCCGTGCCGTTGCTGGCCACGTAGAGGGCATCGCCCTTGGCCCAGACCCCGTTCCAGGAGTTGTCCTCGGGCAGGGTGATGGTCGTCGTGACGACGGGGGAGGTGGGGTTCCGCACGTCGATGACGGTGAGCCCACCGGCCCGGCCCTTGTCCGGCAGGGAGACGACGTAGGCGTGGCCCTTGGCGACGTAGATGTCCGCGGGCAGACCCACCGGAACGAAGCGCTCGGAGACGAGCTGGAGCCCCCCCGAGGACTCGGGCTCCCCGGTCGACAGGGCGACCCGGTGGGCCTCGAAGGTGCCCTTGAGGCTGAGCCTCCCCCGGCGGCAGTAGGCGAAGCAGCCGGTGATGACGTTCGGAGCGGGCGCCTCGCAGCCCACCACGGAGACGGTGAGGTCCGAGCGGGTCAGCCGACCGATGAGGGAGAAGCGTCCTCCCTGCGTCTCCTTGAGCCGGAGGGGCTCGTCGAACATCGTCCCGCCATCCTCCTTGAGCAGGAAGCCGATGGGGAGGTTGGTGATGCTCACGCCGCCGTCCGCGAAGTGGCGCTCGCCTCGGCCATCGGCCAGGTAGATGCCCTCCGGCGCAATCGTGGAGAGGGTTTGCGAATCGCACTGCGACAGGTCGAAGAGCGACAGGTCATCGCAGGCGCCCTCCTGCGCGGCGACCGCACTGGAGGAGCACGGGGCGAGCGGACCTGGATCCTGCCAGTCCCCGTGGTCCTCGAGCTCGGTGTACGTCCCATCCCAGACATACGGTCCCGCGTCGGGTGTCGAAGGGGAGGGGGAGTCCTCGCAACCGGAGAGGAGCTGGAGGAGCACGATGGCCAGCGGCGCCCGGAGCGAGCGAAGGGTGACTGTCATGGGGGACCTTTCGAGGTGAGCACCCCGCGGAATTCGCGGGGCACCCATTCAGACAGCTCTAGGTCCCAACCCCCTCATTCCCTGGGGAGTACTTGCGCCATGA
Organism: Myxococcus sp. AM011; assembly: GCF_013372595.1. Taxonomy (NCBI): domain Bacteria; kingdom Pseudomonadati; phylum Myxococcota; class Myxococcia; order Myxococcales; family Myxococcaceae; genus Myxococcus; species Myxococcus sp. AM011. The sequence continues at coordinate 55,793 of NZ_JABXEM010000018.1, read as the reverse complement.
CAAGCACCCGCGCGGCTGTGTTCAGCCGCGTTGACATGGCTTCACGCGTCACATCTGGCTTCAGCGGTCGGCGATATCCGCGGCCTGCAGGTACTCGGACGCTTCGACAATCGCTTCCGCCGTCCAGCCCCTGTTGGCGCCCTTGCCGGACGCATCGCAGTCGCCGTCGGTGTGGACACCCAGCACGTGTCCCTGGCGGTTGAGCACGCCCGCGCCGGAGGTGCCGACGAGGGTGTCCAAATCCTTGTAGTAGACGAGCTGGTTGCACGAATCGAGGTAGGTGCCCTCGGCGATGACCTTGGGGCGGCCCCGGGGGTGCTGGATGACGGCCAACCGCTCGCTGCTCCGGGTCGTCAACAGCAGCGGCGCGATCGCGGCGGGAAGCACGTCGAGCTGGATGAGCGCGTAGTCGGGCTCCATCGACTGCTCGATGACGGTGCCCTCGGTGATGAGCTCCTCGCCATCGGGCTGGTCCTCGAAGTTGAAGACCGCCAGCGACCGGTCCCCGAGTCCCACGCAGTGCCCCGCGGTGAGCACCACTGGCCCCGCGCTCGCGGCGATCAACGTTCCGGTGCAGCGACCGTCGAGCAGGACGACCGCGCCTTCGGTGTCCTGGAGGGCGGCGAACTCGCCCTGATATCCGTTGACGGGAGTGACGTCGTTGGTCGGCCCGCACTGCGTGAAGCCGCTCACCTTCGCCTCCGTCGGCGCCTCGCACACGGAAGGCTCCACCTCGGGGGGCGTCGTCTTGCCTCCACAGGCGGACAGGCCCAGGAGCAGGGTGCCCGTCAGGAGCGAGCGCCACGTCGTCATCGTCATCGTTGAACCTGGGGGCCCACGCCTCGTCGCTCGGTCGAGCTCGTTCAGCGCGGGGATGCCGCCGCGGATGGACTCGCCCGTCTCCGTCAACATCGCGTGGTGCCTCGTGTCTTGAGGGGGTGGCTCCGACGCGCCTTCACTGGCGTATCGGGCGGACCCTGAACTTCTTAGAATGTTCGAGTTGCAGGGTCAATGAACGCAGATTCAGGGGCCCATCCACTTGGGGAGCGGTCATGCGGTGTCTTGGCATTGCGAGGGAGGTCTTCACCCGCGTCCTCGTGCGACACGTGAATGGAGCCGTTGTCGTCGGATGTCTCACCGCCGTGCTGACCGCCCTCCCGGCGCGCGCGTCCTCTGACGGCGACATGGAGCTCTACACGTGGCCGTTCCTCCTGTTCATCCTGCTGCAGGTCTGGTGGCCGGTGCTGGTGGCGGCGGTGGTTCTCCTCGGGGTGCCCGTGGTGCTGTGGCGGATGTTGCGTCGCCGCGCGAGCCGACGTGCTCCGGTCCGAGCGCGGATGGTGCGCCCGTCGAAGTGAGGAGGACCTCTTCCAGGGACTGGGGGCGCCCCGTCCCGTGTTCGCGGAGATTCTGGCCACATCATCCCTGTCCATGAGTGTGATTGACCTCGGCTTGGGCCTCTTTCGTGGAGATCCATACGAAGACCTGCCCCGGGAGGTCAGAGACCGGCCCTCCAGAAAAGACTCTCATCAGGCTTTTTCCGCCTGTGAGGTCTTCCGCATGAGCAAGCTTCCGGTGTTCGCCGTCGTGGTGGGGTTGGGCCTGAGTGCGTGCAAGGATGACCCCGAGGAGCGGACCCAGGAGCACATGGAGTCCCTGCGGAGGAATCCCACCGCGCTCGCCGCCTTCCTTCGCGACATGCCCAAGGGAGGAGATCTGCACAGCCACACCTCCGGCGCCATCACCACGGAGAAGCTCATCCAGTGGGGCGCCGAGGACGGCGCGTGCGTCGACACCACCACCTATGTGGCGAGCAATCCCTGCGCGCAGGGAGCCACGCCCCTGGCGAACACCGGAACGGACCGCGCCCTCTACGACGCGGTGATGGGGGCCTGGTCCATGGAGGGCTTCTCCGGCCCGCTGCTCGCCGCCCACCAGCACTTCTTCGATGCCTTCGGCAAGTACGGCGCGGTGCAGACCGATGCGCGCAGTGACGACAGCTACGCGGACATCATCTCCCGTGCGGGCCATCACCATCAGGTGTACGTGGAGCTGATGCAGGGCTTCGGCGCCAGCACCGGCGGCCGGCTCGTGGAGCCGCTGTTCTCGCCCACGGACGTCTGGGATGCCCCGACCCTGCTGGCGAAGCGCGAGCAGCTCATCGCCCTGCCGGACTTCCAGGCGGCACTGGCGCGTCAGGCCAGCAGCATCGCCAGCACCCTTTCGGGAAGCCGGCGGTTGCTCCAGTGTGACACGCCCCAGGCGGACCCGGGCTGTGACGTGGAGGTGCGGCTGCTCGTCTCCGCCAACCGCACGGCGACGCGAGCCAACGTCTTCGGCCAGTGGGTGTATGCCTTCGAGCTGGCCCAGCGCGTGCCGGAGATTGTCGGCGTCAACCTGGTGTCACCCGAGGAGCACCCGAACTCGCTCGCGTACTACAACGACGAGATGTTCGCGCTGGGCACGCTGGATGACCACAACGACAACACGGTCGGCCGCAAGGAGGTCCACGTCTCCCTTCACGCGGGCGAGCTGATTCCGGAGGTGCTCGCGCCCGAGGACCAGGGCCATCTGCGCTTCCACATCCGCAACGCCGTCAAGCTGGCCCATGCGGAGCGCATCGGCCACGGCGTGGACGTGCTGGGCGAGACGGACGGAGAGGGCGTCGAGGCCCTCCTGCGCGACATGCACGAGGCTGGCGTCCTGGTGGAGATCTGCCTGTCCTCCAACAACGTCCTGCTCGGCATCAAGGGCACTGACCACCCCCTCTCCGCATACCTCGTGGAGAAGGTGCCCGTGACGCTGGCGACGGACGACTCCGGAATCCTCCGCGGAGATATCACCCAGGAATACATCGCCGCCGCCACCGTCCAGGGGCTCGACTACAGGACGCTCAAGCAACTGGCGCGCGCCAGCATGGAGCACGCCTTCGTGGAGGGAGACAGCCTCTGGGCCCAGCGCGATGACTTCTCCAGGCGCGTCCCGGCTTGCGCCCAGGACGTCCCTGGCGGGGCCAACCCGTCCTCCGCCTGCCAGGGCTACCTTGGTACGCACAAGCGCGCCGCGCTGCAGTGGCGGCTGGAGGGTCAGCTGGCCACCTTCGAGGACCGCTTCGCGGACTGAGCGACGCCCCTGGTTGAAGGCTGTCGAGGAGCCCCGGCCTGTCCATCCGGGCTCCTCGATGCCTGCCTCAGCCCGCGAAGTCCTCGGGCTCGAGGAAGGTCAAGGTGTCGATGCCCGCGTCTTCAATCGCGCGGCGGACCGTGTCGTGAATCACGATGACATTCACGGCTTCCTCCAGCCGGAACAACAGGGCTCCGCCCGGGTCCGCCTTCGGACGCCTGCCCACCAGATTGAAGGCGACGAAGTCGGTGTGGTCCGTCTCCGTCACCGGGTCTCTCAGGATGGCGGGATAGGTGGCGAGGTTGTCCACGCCCGCCTGTTTCAACACCGCATGCAGGCGATGGGACATGACGCAGATGGGCGTCAGCCACAAATCTCCCAGCACCCACCCCTCCTCATCCGTCCCACGCAGCTCCAGGGTGATGGGCGTGGGAGGAGGTGAAGAGAAGGCCACGCCGGTCATCCAACTGCGTGAGGGCTGGTCGCGCTTGTAGTGGAGCCGGGCGCGGGCTCCTTCCTGGGGATCCTCCACCCGCAGGACAAGATAGGGAGGTGACATTCGTGACATTCCTTTCGGGGCTCACCGCTCGCACCGCAGCGCCATCGCGTGAGGGTTCTCCAGATAGTCCCGCCAGAATTCCCGGCCATATCGGGCGATTCCCTCGGGGGAGCACTCGGGGCGTATCCACGTGAGGGTGTGGAAGCCCGCCTCGCGAAGCGCGACCTCGTACGTGGCCCGGCTCCAGTAGGGGAAGTGGATGGTGAAGGGCGTCTTCGTGTGCAGCTCCAGGAAGAGCGTCTGTCCTTCGCTCGGGGACTCCGGGAAGTCCAACATCGTGACGCCATACCGGGTGCTGTTGGGACCCAGCGCGCTGAACTCGGGGTTGAACGAATAGGTGACGAAGCTGCCCCCCGGCTTCAGGTGGGCATGGATGTTCCGACACATCCGCGACATGTGCTCGGGCGAGTGCGCGTAATGCAATAGATAGACAGCCGTCACGACATCGAACGTGCCCAGGGACGCCAGGTCGGCGACGTCCGACACGTGGTACTCGAGGCCCAGCGGTCTCTCCGCTTCCAGCCGCCGCGCGGAGCGAATCATCTCCTCGGAGATGTCGACGCCGACCACCCGGCTGGCGCCTCGCTCCTTGAACTGTCGCGTGTAGAGCCCATCGCCACACGCCAGGTCCAGGACGTCCAGTCCGTCCACCGGGCCCAGCGCCTTGAAGAAGGTGTAGCCCTCGATGTACTCCGAGCGCACCGGCAGCACGTCCCAGTCCGCGACCTTCTCTCCAATCTGGTCATACTGCGCCGACATGGCCCACGACCTTTCCAGGTGACGTTCGAGGCGCCCGAGGTGCCGGAGGAGGGGCCGGGCGACCCGGGCATCGTGTCACCGCACCCCGCATCGCGTCCATGTGGGAAGCCACACACGGACGCGGTGAGGGGAAATCCCCGCGACTTTCGTTGATGAGCCGAGGCCGGAGAACGCCCGGCGCCATCGCGTGCGCCTCTCCCGCCGTGACAGGCCCACCATCGACACCCCACACGGGGGGGAGAGCAGGACCATGAAGCTCCGGAAGCAAACCAGGCAGTGGACGGGTGCCACCCTCGCGGGGGCGCTGCTCCTGCCCGCGGCGGTGCTGGCGAACGAGACCCATGTCTACGGCATCGCGAACTTCAACGGCGCGGCGAGCGGGCAGTGCAACGCCGAATCGCACTCCGTCCACACGCAGACGGCGGGGGAGTTCGCCAGCTACTTCACCACGCTGATGAGCGCCGGGCTGTGGACGGATGTCCACACGCTCAACAACACCAGCGCGCGCACGGACCTCTGGACGGACGCGTCCAAGGGGACCGCGGCGAACGCGAAGGACACCCAGGTCAACGCGGGCGTGGACGACGCGGATGTCCTCTACGTCCACACGCACGGCGGCCACAGCGAGACGAACCTCAACAGCTGGCTGGTGATGGGGAGCAACCTGGACGCGTGCTCGGCCATCACGGATACCCACATGAGCCTGGGCAACGGGAAGCTGAACATCGCCGTCATCAAGGCCTGCCAGTCGGGCGACTACCAGGTCTGGAAGCAAGGCGGTTACCGCACGGCGCTCGTGACGAGCACCAGTGGCTTCACCATGTGGAATGCCTTCCACGGCAACTCGTCGTGCGGCAGCTTCGTGAAGGACTACGTGAAGCGCTACGCGTCCCAGTCGAGGTCCGATGGCGTGGGGGAGAACTGGATCGACGAGGCGTACGACAAGGACGTGGGCGCGGACAACGACGACTGCCCCGTGTCCATCGTCTTCGGCGAGACGAAGGCGAAGCGGGTCGCGATGTACGAGGCGGGCGGCTGGAGGGACCGCAAGAACACCGGCGCCAAGGTCGCCTCCACCATCTTCTACGTGGGCGGTTGTGACCCCTCCGGCGGCCAGCAACTGCCGGATTGACCCCCGTCCCCTTCGCCCCTGTTCAGAGAGAACGAAACGCCATGAAGACCCAACTCATCCGATTCCTGACCGCCCTTCCACTCGCCACCGTGCTCGGCTGCGACAGCCCGGTCCCCGTCGTCGAGCCCGTTGAGCCCCAGACGCAGGTCGCGTCCGCGACCACCACGGGCTTCGTCTTCGACACCACCCTGATTGCCACGCCGCCCACCGGAGGCCTCCCCACTGACTTGCTTCCTGGCACCGCCTTCAACGACTCGGTGCTGCAGGGGGGCCTGGTGGGCACCACCGAGACCTTCACCACGACGGGGACGCTCGGCTCTCGCAGGGACCTGGAGTCGCGCACCTGGACGCTGGAGAATGACCCCTCCGAGGGGCAGGCGCTGGTGCTGAACAAGCTCGGCAGCGGCCCCGCCGTCCCCCAGGAGCCCGCGGTGATGCAGCGCACCGCCATCGCCCGGCTGCAGCGCTGGGGCATCCCCGCCTCGGAGGTGGGGCCCGTGCTCCAGGTGAAATCCTACCTGGAGACGGAGGAGACCGGCGTCGCCGCGGTGCCGGAGCTCCACCGCTACAAGACCTTCGTGATGCGCGCCATCAATGGCATCCGCGTCCAGGGCCACCGCGCGGTGGTGTCCCACGGCGTGGATGGCACCTTCCAGCGCGCGCTCATCTCCTGGCCGCCCCTGGCACGCACGGGCCACCTGCTGCGCACCCGGTTGAGCACGGCGGACATCCAGCAACGCGCCACCGCCGCCCTGGTCGCCGAGGGGGAGACCACGGGCGCCGTGCGACTCGCCTGGAAGTACGTGCCCACCCGGCTCGTCACGGGTGGCTGGGCGCTGACGCTGGTGGTGGGGGCCTCGATGGCCGCCGGCACTGGCACCACTCACACCGAGGAGCCTCGCGTCATCGACGTGGACGTGAGTCCGGTGCCGTAGCGGTGTGGTCATGGACCCGGGGTTGTCCCTCGGGTCCTGGCAAATCCTGGCATGGGCTGGCGCCTCGCGTTGGCGGGAGAAATGCCAGGAATTGTCTGCTTGGAATCACAAGGAAATACGGCCGAAGTCGGAGGGATGCAGTTCTCGCGGATGGGGAATCCCCTTCGTCCGTGACTGGCCAGATGCCAGGAGGCCGTATGTCCTTGTTGAAGACAAGCGTAGCGCGCTGGATTGCCGTCATGGCGTTGGGACTCGCGGGCGTGGGACACGCCCAGGATGTCGTTCCCCTCCCGCCCTTCAATTCCGCCCAGTTCGGGCCCCTCATCAACGTGACGGATGTCACCTTGGGGCTGGGACACCGCACCGTGGCCATCGGCCCGGGCATGCCCGTCACCGTGGCGACGGACTTCTTCGTGGGAGCCGTCGCCGACCCCTGCATCGATTGCAAGACGCAGCTCGTCTTCGGAATCCCAGAGGGAACCCGGCAGTGCATCTACAGCGGGCTGGGGCCGATTCAGAGCAACGCCGTGTTCAACCTGCTCGCGCCGCCCAATCCTGGCATCTACCCGTTGTGGGCCACCCCCGCGCGGACACCGGACTGCGACAAGGCGGTCTCCGTCTCGAACGGGGGGCCCGTGTTGGGGTTGGTGGGCGTCCATGGAGACCCGATGGTGTGGAGCTGGGGCTCGGTGTCCAAGGTGAAGTTGAACGGCAACACCTCGCACAAGATCAACGTCTTCCCGGGCGCGCCCGTCACCATCACCACGAACTACTCCATCGACGCGGCGGCGGGTGGATGCCCGGGTTGCATCTCCCAGGTCATCCTCGGCATCGAGCAGGGCTCCAAGGCGTGCATCTACAATGGCGGGGGCGTGGTGAACGTCACGGAGCAGTCCTTCACGCTCATCGCTCCGCAGCAGCCGGGCCTCTATCCCGTCTGGGCCGCGGCGCAGTGGGCGTTCAATTGTGACCAGGCCCTCTCCTGGTCCAATGGCGGCACCCCCGTCGCGTTCATCGAGGTGAAGCTGCCCTGATGCCGTGACTTGAAGCATCCATGGGGCGCTTCGGATGGGACTTCTCCGCAAGCGCCTCGTGGCCTCACCCGCGCGACTGCGTCACCACCAGGCAGATGGCCAGGAGCGGCAGCATGCCCTGGACGAGGCTGGCCTTGAGGAAGTGGCGGTTGCTCGACACGAGCACCAGCGCCGCCAGCACCATGCACGCGCAGCCGAACACGACGGCCGCCACGCCCGAGGCCACCGCGTCGGTGTGCACCAGCGCCACGCCCACCAGCACGCCCAGCGCGAGGAACAGGTTGTAGAAGCCCTGGTTCAACGCCATCGGCTTCACCACGTCCGCGTCCGCCTGCGACTTCAGCCCGAAGCGCTTCCACACCTTCGGCCGCGAGAAGACGATGCTCTCCATCACGAAGAACAACACGTGGATGAGCGCTGCGATGACCGCGAAGACCTGCGCCAAGGACGACATGATGACTCCCCTCCGGGATTTCGGTATTCTGGACCAGTCGGTTCCGAATTCATATTGAAACGGTCGGTCCAGAATTGTCAAGGAGGGTGACGTGGCGCGGACGCGTGCGTTCGACGAGACGGAGGCGGTGCGCAAGGCGCTGGGGGTGTTCTGGTCTCGGGGCTACGAGGCCACGTCGCTGGCGGACCTGGAGGTGGCCACGGGGCTGAACCGCTCCAGCCTGTACCAGGCGTTCGAGAGCAAGCGCGCGCTGTTCTCGCGGGCGGTGACGCTGTACCTCCAGGAGGTGATTGCGCCCCGGCTGACGGTCTTCTCCACGGGGCCGGCGGGGCTGACGCAGGTGACGACGTACTTCGAGTCGCTCGCGACGACGATGGGCACCGCGCCGCCGACGCTGACGCGGCGGGGGTGCCTGCTCGTCAACACGGCCACGGAGCTGGCCCCGCATGACGCCGAGGCCCATCGCGCCGTGGAGGACTACCGGGCCCTCCTGCAGGGACACCTGATGCGGGCGCTCGACGCCGCGGCGCGGGCCGGCGTGATTCCCAGGAAGACGGTGGCCCGCCGGGTGGAGCTGCTGGTGGGGTCCGTCATCGGCGTGCTCGTCACCGCGCGGTTGGACCCCGCGGCCGCGGCGAAGCTCGCGCGCGCGGCGGCGGGCGAGGTGGACGCCTGGGCGGAGGGGTAGGGGACAGAGCGCGGTGGGGTTCTCCCCCTCGCCAATGCCGTAGCCGCGCGCGCCCCCGCGTGATAGCCAGCCGGCAGCCACTTGACGCTCCGATGGCGGTGCGACGTTTCGTCGTCACCGTAGGGTGTCCTCGGGTGGCTTTTCTCTCGAATGGGTGCCGCCCGAGCTTCGACCACGTCGTTGCTGGAGGCCCGCATGCCCGCATCCGAAACTCCCGTGCTGGAGTTCATCCTCACGAACTACAAGAACTTCAACGCCCGCGCGACGCGCGATGCGCTCCTCTCCTACTGGGAGCACATCGCGAAGGGCGGCCGCATGTTCTGGAGCGTCGCGGGCGCCATGTCGTCCGCGCAGCTCGGAATCACCCTCGCGCCCGCCATCCGCGCGGGGCTGGTTCATGGCCTGTCGGTGACGGGCGCCAACCTGGAGGAGTCGCTCTTCCGGCTCGTCGCGCATTCCGCGTACAAGGACTTCCCCGAGTACCGCTACTTCACCAAGCAGGACGACACGCGAATCCTCGAGCAGCGGATGCGGCGGGTCACCGACACGAGCATCCCCGAGGACGAGGCGTTCCGCGCGGTGGAGAAGCTCGTCGTGCCCATGTGGAAGAACGCGAGCGCGCGCGGCGAGCGGCGCTTCTGGCATGAGTACTTCTACGAGTTCATCCAGGCCATCGACCCCTCGGTGTTCGAGGGGGACCCCGAGGCCTGCTGGCTGCTGGAGGCGGCGCGGCGCAAGCTCCCCATCGTGGTGCCGGGCTACGAGGACTCGACCTTCGGCAACATCTTCGCGTCCTACGTGAAGACGGGCGAGTGCAGCGCCAGCATCGTCAAGTCGGGCATCGAGTACATGGCGGACTTCTATGACCGGTACGAGGAGCTCTCCTCGGGCCACGGGGTCGGCTTCTTCCAGATTGGTGGCGGCATCGCCGGGGACTTCCCCATCTGCGTCGTCCCCTCGACGAAGTACGATTTGCAGAAGCCCGTGAAGCCGTGGGCGTACTTCTGCCAGATCAGCGACTCGACGACGTCCTACGGCTCGTACTCGGGGGCCACGCCCAACGAGAAGATCACCTGGGACAAGCTCACGGAGACGACGCCGATGTTCGTCATCGAGTCGGATGCCACCATCGTCGCTCCGCTGATTCTGCGCGCGCTGCTCGAATGCCAGGGCCAGCCGGCCGCGGCGGCCGCGCTCATCGCCCGGCACCGGAGCTGAGCGGACTTTCACGAGCGACTCATCGTGAAACGACGAAGCCCCCGGCCTTTTACGGGGCCAGGGGCTTCGGGAGTCACAGGTGGGTGACGGGCACTACTCGATGGGCATGAAGACCTTGAAGCCCGTGCGACCGCTGTTGGTCGTGTTGCGCTCGATGAAGTCGCTCGCGGAGGAGTGGCCGTCGCCGAGGGTGACGGCCGTGTGGCCGTAGATGCTGCCCAGACGCGAGGAGGTGCTCTCCCAGGTGAGGACGAGGCCCGGAATCTTCAGCGCCTCCTCCAGCGTCATGTCGACCTGCTTGAACTTGTCGCGCGGCAGGTTGTTATCAATCTGGTTGCCATTGCCCGACACGCCAATGCCCAGCGCGTTGCTGATGGCCCGGCTCACGCCCGTGGCGCAGAGGCCCTGGCTGTTGTAGCCGCCCATGCCCATCGCCGCCGCGCGGGCCGCCTCGGCCAGACGCTGCATCTTGTTTGACGCGTTGCTGGGCCCCACTCCCGTCGGACCGCCCACGTCCGTCCCGCCGTTGACGCCCTGCTTGCGCCCACCCGCGTCGAACGTGTCGCGCGTGGAGTGGCCAATGCTCAGGTTGGCACCCGCGAAGATGAGGTCGGGGTTGGAGATCTTGTTGTCGCGGGCCAGCTTGTCGACAGTGGTGCCGAAGCGCGCCGCGAGGCCGGAGAGGGTGTCGCCAGGACGGATTTTGTAGTTGGACATGGTGGCTCCTGCGACAATTCTCGGGAGTTCCATGACTGAGTTGCGCCCCACTTCCTCGAATCTTGGTATTTTTATAGAACTGTAACGTTCCAGCCCTCCGCCCAACGAAAAAGGCCCTGCCGGGTGGGGCAGGGCCTTCGGTTTCAGCGGGTTAGCGGAGTTCTACGCGGTGCGTCACTCCGAGTACTCGTACTGGGCCACCAGCCGCCAGTCGCGGTTGTAGGTGCGGTTCCGGGTGAACCAGCCGCTGTGGCAGCTGCCCGTGTTGGTGGCGTAGTAGCCGTAGACGAAGCCGTTGCGGAACTTGGCCGACAGCGTGGGCGTGCCGGGGTTCTCGCAGGGCTGGGTGACGCGGACGGACTGGTAGGCGGCCTCGGCGTAGACCTCTTCCTGGCCCTCGAAGTCATAGAGGGAGTGGACGCGGGTGTTGGCGAGGGGGCCGAGCACGGTGGCCTGCTGGGCGTCGGTCTGCGTGAGGAAGGCCTGCAGGTGGGCCAGCGTCGCGGCCTCGGAGGTGATGACGCCCGTGAGGTTGTGCACGGCGCCGTCCGTGTCGGAGAGCGCGGCGCGGATGGCGGCGATGCCACCCGAGCCCTGGTAGACGGCGGTGTCACCCCAGGTGAAGCTCAGGGCGGTACCGGCGGTGTAGGCGCTGAGCGCGCAGGAGCCGTTGGGGGCCGCGGGCGTCACGAGGATGATCTTCCGGAGCCGGTGCTCGGGGTTGAGCAGGGCGATGCACTCGTTGCCGGCGACGCCGTCGTAGTTTCCGGCCGGGCGTACCGACTCGACGATGTTGTAGACGCGGAAGTTGGGGTCCGTGACCTCCTGCTCGGCGGCCTGGAGGGTTTCAGTGTCGGTGTCCGTCTCGGGACCGAGACAGCCGACAACGAGGGAAGATGCGAGGACAAGGGAAGAGAGGCTGAGTGTGGTTCGCATGGCAAAGCAGGATAGCACGCATGCTTTGAGCGTTTCCCAATCATTTCTCTGATGTCGTTCCCGATACATATCCGACACATGGAGCGGGTAGGACAGACGTCCCGTGGAGAGGTTCCCTAACGGGTGCCGGGCGCGGGCAGGCTCGAAAGAATGCTCATTCGCGCGGGGCCGCCGAACACCGAGGCGGGCACTCCGAGCACACCTTGTTCAAGGAGCTCGTCGAAGGAGCACCGTGAGGTGGAGAAGTATCCGACGCACGGTGAAACACGGAGCTCGGGCCGGCCGGTGGTGAACGCATCCAGGGTGCGTGCGCGCCCGGCCAGGAGTTCGCTGACCTGTGCGGGCCGCGAGGCATGCTCCGTGAGGGCCGCGTAGCCGATGCGCAGCTTCCGTTCGTCTTTCGGCAGCGGCGCGAAGACGGCCCGTGCGTCCTGCCGCCAGCGCGAAGGGGTGATGCACAGCCCCACATGGTCGGGGAGGAGCCAGCCCTTCGAGAGCGAGGCGAGGACGAACGCGAGGTCTTCGTGCACCAGCCGTTGCGTCCACGCCGTCGGCGGTGTCGCGTACGCGGAGTCGATGAGCAGCACGCGCCTTTCGGGCCCGGCGCGAACCCAGTGCTCCACGCGTTCTGTTTCTTCGCGCGCAAGCGTGCGGCCCCAGGGCTTGAGCGGCTCGCAGAGGAGGAGCGCATCGATTGCCTCGAGCGCGGGCAACCCGTCTCGCGCGGGGAATCGAACGACGTCGACGCCGGCCTCCTCCGCGAGCTGGAGGTACACCGGATACACGTCGTCGGGCACGCCGACGCGGGCGTTGCGTGAGGCCAGCCAGCCGAACAGCGCGCTCAAGGAGCGACGCACGCCGTGACTGACCTGCGTCCGGGACTTGAGCTGGGCATCCAGCCCCAGGTGCGCGAGGAACCGCTCGGCGAGGTGACACCGATACGGTGCTTCGGGATGGGTCGACGGCTCGATGGCGGCGAAGGCCGGCGCGAGGCTGCGATAGACGTTGAGCTCCGCCAGGTCGACCAGCTCGGGACGTCTGGCCCGCCACTCGTCCCGCAGCGAGAGAAAGGCGTCGTGTCTCATCGGCGCAGCTCCGAGGCCGGGTCTTCCAGCGAGGCCAGGCAGGTTCCATCGCTCATGAGGTTCCACGAGCGCACCAGCCGATGGGTTCGCTCCCAGCCGACGGAGGGCTCGGTATAGGCCGCGACGCGCAGCACGCGATTCGCCACCTCTCCCTCGAACACCGGGCTGCCCCACGGCAGCTCGGCGACCTGGGTGAAGCCCGCCGCGTCCATCGCGCGGAGCACCACCTGGAGCGGCACCTGGTTCGCCTCGCAGTACCGGTTCACCGCGCTGGGCGCCCAGGCGTTCTCGGAGAGGCTGGAGACGTAGAGCTCCTTGAAGCAGACCTCGTGGAAGCCTTCGCGCGCGCTGCGTTCGAGGTAGGCCTGGACCTTGGCCACGTCATCGACTCCGCCGCGCTGAAGCACGCAGATGGCCCGGCTGCGAAGGCCAAAGGCGCGCGCGAGCGCACCCGAGTCGACGGACAGGCCCATGATGCGCGCGTCGTCCTCCCGGGTGACGCCATGACGACTGACGGCCAGCGTGGCGAGTCCCTCGTCACGCAAGGCGTGCAACTGCTCCGCGTCGAGCCGCGCGCCGTTGGTGATCAACAGCGTCTTCGAGAAGCGCTCGGAGAGGCCCCGGACCAGCGCGCGCAACTGTCCAGGCGCCAGCAGGGTCGGCTCGCCGCCTCCGGTGATGACGGCGCGCTCCGCCCCGCGCGAGCGCGCGAGGTCCGCCCAATGCAATTGCTCCTCGAGCGAGACGCTTCGCTGCCGCGCGAGGTCGGAGGCGCTGGCCTTCGAGAAGCAGAACGCGCACTTCGCCTGACAGGCCTTCGCCACGGGCAGCACGGAGAAGGTGCGAGGCCGGCACTCGGCCCAGGGCACCAGGCCCGAGTCGTCGAGCAGGAAGGCCTGGGCGGTGACCTCCTCGTGGAGGGTGGGCCGCAGCGTGCCGGCGTCGTCGACCCAGGCCACGCCGCTCAGCGGCACGTCGGGCGCGGGCCAGCGCCAGCCGATTCCCGTGCCGGTGGTGTCGTTGGGGCGCATCGCCCGCGTCCCGGAGGTCGGAAGTCGCGCGCGCAACGCGACGACGCGGTCCTTGGCGCGACCGAGCTTCGCCACCAGTCGCCGCGCCTTGTCGAGCCCGGGCGTCCAGGGCTCGTCCTCCCTCAACATGTAGAACGCGTCGGGGAAGGTCGACTCGGAGATGGACGCCTTCGAGTACCGCATGCGGTAGCGGTCGAATCCACGCAGCCAGTTCGAAAGCGGGATGAAGGCGACGAAGGCAGTGTCCATGGCGAAGCCAGTGTCGCTGGACCCTGGCTTCGTGTCAACAATACACCTAGCTTCCGGGCGGAGCCCGGCTCAGTGTCGCGCCTTCTTCTGTCCCGCGTTGGTGGCATCCGCGAGCAGGCACATCACCGAGTAGAGGTTCATCGTGTAGAGGTTGTTCTCCGGCTCCAGGTCCGCCGCCTTCTGGAACAGGGTGGTGGCGCGCGCGTAGTCGCGGTGGTGGTTGACGACGATCATCCCCAGCCGGTTGTAGAGCGGCGCGGGTGAGGGCAGCAGGCCGATGCCCCGCTCCAGCAGCTCGACGGCCTCCGACCACCGACCTTCCTGCTCCATCCGGATGACGCGCTGGAGCAGGTCCTCGTTCGCGTCCCCCGCGCGAGGGACAGGGGCGTGCGTCACCGGCCGAGGCGCGGGTGGCGGCGGCGGCGCTGCTTCCGAAGCGGCTCCCCGGCTGGGCGCGGGAGTGGGAGCGGGCCGCGCCATCGGAGGAGGGACCTCGTAGAGCTGGGTGACACCTCGCTCCTCCAGGGACGCGAAGAGCGCGCGCAGCTCCACTTCCGCGAGCTGGGTGATGAGCGACAGGTCCGCCAGGGACGTGTGTCCGTCCACCAGCGACAGCACATATGCCTCGAAGGGGCTGAGCCTCAGGTTCGCAATCTTCAGCCCTCCGACGATGAAGGGCCGTGCGTTGGCGCCTCCCGTGGGGGCATCGAACGTCGAGGTGCGGGTGGCCTCCGTCTGGGGCGCTCGGGGCGTCCCGGAGGTTCCATTCGGCTCGGGCTGGGTCAGCAGGGCGCGCACCAGCGACACGTTGTCGCGAGGAGGCAGGTCCTCGACGTGGCGCACCAGCAGCAGCTCGCAGCGCGGACACTGGAAGTCCTTGGGGAGCGTCGGCGCGCCGCAGTGGGGACAGGCGTCGTCTTCCGGTGGGTGCTCGAAGGCGTCAGCCACGGCGTAGTAGTGCTTGCGGATGGCCGCGCGGATGGACCTGCGAATCGCGACGAAGGGCAGCACCTGGGTGACGCCCACCGTGCGAGCAATCTCTTCCAGCGCGCGCTGTCGTTGGGGCTCCGCGATGGCCACGCTGAGCACCCCCTGCGCCAGCCGCAGCGGCATGAAGTCGAAGCCCTCCGCCAGCCGCACCGGCACCTGCTCCAGCAGGGCGGGGCTCACCGTCGCCTGGGCCAGCTTCTCCGTGGAGACGAACCGCGTCTCGAGCTCCCGTGCCAGCATGCGCAGGATGGGCGTCTCGTCCACGCCCAGCCGCACCAGGCACTCACCCAGCTTCTGCCCGGTCTCCTGCTGATGGGCGAGCGCCCGGGACAACAGCTCCGGCGTCAGCACGCCCTCCAGCACCAGCCGCTCCCCGAATCTCCGCGTCATGGGTTGATTCAAGGCGTTGTCCCACCTCCGCGTCCACTGGAAGCAAACGCGAGGGCTCTCGGAGAGGGCCCGTGCACGGCCAGGAGCGGGGCTCAGTGAATCATGACTCACCCTTCAACTTGGGAGGCGCCCTGTGGTTCCGTGTGTTGTCGACGCCGACACGAACAGGCTCCTGGGTGAGCGCTGCCACTTTAGAGCCGGTAGCCGCCGGTGACTTCGATGCGCTGGCCGGTGACCCAGCCGGTTTCGGGGGCGAGCAGCATCGCGATGACACCCGCGACGTCGTCGGGTTGGCCCATGCGCCCGAGCGGGGTCTCCGCCGCGACGACCTTCTGGAGTGCGGGGTCTTGCATGACGCCTCCTCCGAAGTCCGTGACGATTCCTCCCGGCGCGACGACGTTCACGGCGATTCGGCGAGGGCCCAGCTCCACGGCGAGCGCGCGGGTGAGCACCTCGACGGCGCCCTTGACGGCGGCGTAGACGGAGAAGCCCGGGTACACGTAGCGCGCGAGCCCCGTCGACATGTTGACGATGCGCCCGCCGTCGACCATCAGCGGCAGGAGCTTCTGCGTCAGGAAGAACGGCCCCTTGAAGTGCACGTCGACCAGCTCGTCGAAGGTGGCCTCGGACGCCTCGATGAAGGGCGTGTAGCCGCCGATGCCCGCGTTGTTGACCAGATAGTCGAAGCGCTCGCGAGACCAGGTCTGCTTCAGCGCCTCGCGGACCTCCGAGGCGAACGCCGCGAAGGTGCCTGCCTTGCCTACGTCGAGCTGAAGGGCGACGGCCAGGCGTCCCTTGGCTTGGATGGCCGTGACGACGGCGTTCGCCTCTTCGCGGCCCGTGCGCCAGGTGAGGATGACGTCCACCCCTCGGTCGGCGAGCGCCAACGCGGTGGCCCGGCCAAGGCCTCGGCTTCCTCCGGTGATGAGGGCAATAGGGGCATGGGAAGGCTTCGTGCCAACGGACATGAGAATTCCTTTCAGGTGTCGCGTGATTTCTGGCACGGATTGTTCCTACGCTCCCTCGTCGTTACTACAGACAAGTTCCCCCTATACGGACGTCTTCGTTCCCTGGTCACCTGGAGGTAACCATGCCGATCATGAAGGAGCTCCCGCTGGTTCCGGCGGAGCGCGCGCTGAAGGTGATTGGCGGGCGCTGGAAGGTCTTCGTGCTGTACTTCCTCTTCGAGGGCCCCAAGCGGCTCTCGGAGCTGCGGCGCGTGATTCCGGGGGTGAGCCAGAAGGTCCTGGTGCAGCAGCTCCGTGAGATGGAGACGCACGGAATCGTGAGTCGTGAGGTGTTCGCCGAGGTGCCGCCGCGGGTCGTCTACACGGCGACTTCGCTCGGGCTCAGTCTGCGCCCCATCGTGGGCGCGCTCTGTGACTGGGGCCGGCTCCATGCCGCCGAGCTCCGCGCGCTCGACGAGCCCGTGACGTCCACCCCGAGTCGCTCTCGCAAGCCGGGGCCTCACACTCGCGCGAGACCGGAGCCGCGCCTGCGTTCCCCGGCGTGAGCAGGGCACGCTGATTCACTGACAGGGGGAATGCCACCCCAGCGGATGAGCTGTGCGAGGTGTGCCGAGCAGCCGCATCCGCTGGCGCCCGAGGGGCTACTGGCGCGGCGCCTGGCGGCAGCGCGGATGGTCCCCGGCGGATGGGCTGCTCGAGTCGTGTCGAGCAGCCGCATCCGCTGGAGCCAGGATGACGGGTAGCACCGCGCTCAGCGGGCCTGGACGCGACCCTGACGTCTTCGCAGGGGCAACGCCAGGAGCAGCAGCACCAGCGGAGCGAAGGTGCCCGCGCCGCCCGCGCTGCACCCACGGCCCGCGATGACGAAGTCATCGTTGCCGTCCAGCGGGTTCGTCCCGCCGGAGACTTCCTCTCCATCGTCGGCGCCACCGAGGTCGGTGTCGGCGTTGTTCGGGTCTGTCTCGCCGTTGCCGAAGACGCCGTCGTGGTTGGCATCCTCCACACCGTCCGCCAGGCTGTCGCCATCCGTGTCGGGGGTGAGCGGGTCGGTGGGGTTGCTGCCCTTCACCTCCACGCCATCGCTCAGCCCGTCGTCGTCCGTATCGGGGTTGTTGGGGTCCGTCTCCGTGGCGTCGACGCGGCCGTCGTGGTCGGCATCCTCTTCGCCGTCATTCAAACCGTCCCCGTCCGTGTCCGGCTTCTTCGGGTCGGTGGTGGTGCTCGGGTCCGTGTCGGGACGGAAGTGGGGCGAGTCGCGGTCCGTGTCCGCCGGCGCACTCTCCAGCGTCACGCCCAGCTCGGTGCCATCCAGCAGGCCGTCGTTGTCGCTGTCCGGGTCCAGCGCGTCGATGAGGCCGTCACCATCCGTGTCGGTGATTCCGTCCAGGCCGTCTGGCACACCGTCGGAGTCGGTGTCCGCGTTGTGTGGGTCGAGGCCCAGCGCGATTTCCGTCGCATCGTCGATGCCGTCGAGGTCGGAGTCGAGGTCGTCCTCGGGCCGCAGGGGGTTGGTCTCATCCGCTTCGACCCGGCCGTTGTGGTTGGCGTCCTCGATGCCGTCGCGCACGCTGCCGCCATCCGTGTCCGGGTTGAGCGGGTTCGTCACCGTCGTCGGGTCCGCGTCCGGTCTGAATCGCGTCAGGTCCGTGCCGGTGCCCTGGGGTTCGGTGAGGCCCAGCTCCAGGCCATCCGCGAGCAGGTCGCCGTCAGTGTCCGCGTTCTTCGGGTCCGTCTCACCCGCGTCGACGACGCCGTTGTGGTTGGCGTCCTCATTGCCATCCAGCAGGCCATCGTCATCCGTGTCGTCATCGAGCGGGTCCGTCCCCGCGACATTCACCTCGATGCCGTCTGGCAGGCCGTCACCGTCCGTGTCGGCGTTGTTCGGGTCGGTGCCCAGCACCACTTCCTCGGCATCCGTCAGCCCATCTCCATCCGCGTCGGCGGTGACGACCCATGTGTAGCTGGCCGGCGAGTCGTCCACGTTGCCCGCCGAGTCCACCGCGCGCACGTTCATCACGTGTGTTCCCAGCGCCAGGTCCGTGAGACTCACCGGGTCCGTGCAAGGAGCGTAGGCCGCTCCGTCCAGGCTGCACTCATAGGTGACGCCCGCCTCGTTGGAATCGAAGTCGAAGATGGCCAGGGCAGGGGCCTCCGTGAGCGGCGGGCCGCTCGCGATGAAGGTGTCCGGCGCCGTGGTGTCCACCGTCCAGGTGTAGGAAGCGGGCGTGGGGTCCACGTTGTCGTCCGCATCCCGGGCGCGGACCTCCAGCGTGTGCTCGCCATCGGTCAGGCCGAGCAGCTCCAGCGGGTTCGCGCAGGCCGCGAACGTCGCTCCGTCCAGGCTGCACTCGTACGTCACGGGGGACTCGTCCGAGCCGAACCCGAAGGTCGCCGAGGTCTGGCGGGTCAGCGAGGGAGGCGTCTGGGTGAAGGACGTCTCCGGTGGCTCCACATCCACGTTGAACGTGTGGGTGACCCCTGCGCTGGTGTTGCCCGCCGCGTCCGTCGCCGTGACAAAGACGGTGTGCGGACCGTCCGCGAGCACCGAGCCGCCCGGGAGCGTCCACTGTCCCGAGCTGCCCACTTCAACCGAGCCGAGGGTGACGCCATCCACCACCACCGTCACCGTGCTGTCCGGCTCCGAGGTGCCGGCATACGTCACCGTCGCGGTGTCGAGCACTTCGCCCTGGGCGGGGAAGGTGATGGCGACCACGGGCGCCAAGGTGTCCACCGTCCACGTGTGAGTGGCCGGCGAATCGTCCACGTTGCCCGCGGCGTCACGCGCGCGAACCGCCAGCGTGTGCTCACCGTCCGCGAGGGGCCCCAGCTCCGCCGGCGTCGTGCATGGCGCGAAGGCCGCTCCATCCAGGCCGCATTCGTAGGTCACCGAGGCCTCGTTCGAGGAGAAGACGAAGGCGGCGAGCGCCTGGTTCGTCAGGGCCTCCGGACCGCTGTCGATGCGCGTGTCCGGCGCCGTGGTGTCCACCGTGAAGGTGACGCTCGTCGAGGCGCTGGTGTTGTCCGCCGCGTCATTCGCCGTGACGACAGCGGTGTACGTGCCATCCGCCAACGTGACGGGGAGCGTGAAGGTCCAGTTGCCGCTGGAGTCCACCGGGATGGGGCCATGGGTCGTACCGCCCACCGTCACGTGCACCGTCTCCGCGCCAACGGCCGAGCCCGTGAGCGTCACGATGCCGTCAGGGAGAACCTCGCCCTGGGCCGGCGAGGTGATGACCGGAGCATTGGGAGGCGTCATGTCCACCGTCCACGTGTACAGGGCCGGCGAACTGTCGATGTTCCCCGCGGCATCCACCGCGCGGACCGCCAGCGTGTGCTCGCCCTCCGTGAATCCCTCGAAGGTGTCAGGGCTGGTGCACGCCGCATAGGCCGCGCCGTCCACGCTGCACTCGAAGGTGGAGCCGGGCTCGCTGGCGGCGAACTCGAATGTCGCCGACGACTCGTGGGTGAGCGTGCTGGGGCCGGAGGTGACGAGGGTATCGGGCTCCGTCGTGTCCACCGTCCAGGTGTACTCGGCGGGTGACGGGTCCACGTTGCCCACCGCGTCCACCGCGCGCACGCGCAGCAGGTGGTCACCCTCCGCGAGGCCCGAGGTCGTCAGCGGAGAAGCGCAGGTCGCGAAGGCCGCGCCATCCAGGCTGCACTGATAGCCCACCGCGCCACCTTCGGAGCGCAGCTCGAACGAGGCAGACGTCTCGCGCGTGAGCTGCTCCGGACCGGAGTCGATGAACGTCTCGGGCCCGGTCAGGTCGATGAAGAACCCGTGGGACGTCGCACCGGAGCTGTTGCCCGCGGCGTCCACGCCAGTGGCGGAGACGGTGACAGGGCCTTCTGGCTGCGCCACCGGCAGGGTGAAGCTCCAGTCGCCGCTTCCATCCACGGCGATGGGGCCATACGTGACGGTCCCCACTTCCAGATAGACGTAGCCGCCGGGCTCACCGGTGCCCGTGAGGGTCGGCGTCGCCGTGCCCACGACGGCGCCGCTCACGGGCGAGACGATGGTGGGTGCCATGGGCGCCACCGTGTCCACCGTCCACGCGTAGGTCGCGGGCGTCGGGTCCGCGGTGCCCAGGCCGTTGACGGCACGCACCGACAGGGTGTGACTGCCCTCCGCCAGGTTGCTGAACGCCACCGGGCTGGTGCAATCGGTGAAGGCCGCGCCGTCCAGGCCGCACTCGAAGCGGACGCCGCCGTTGTCCATGCGGAGCACGAAGGAGGCGGACGTCTCGCTCGTGAAGACCGCTGGACCGGAGTCGATGTACGTCTCCGGCGCGGAAAGGTCGATGGCGAAGTCGTGGGAGGTCGCCTCGCTGGTGTTGCCCGCGGAGTCCGTCGCGGTGGCCTCCACGGTGTGAGGGCCCTCGGCGAGCGCGTCCGGACTGGGGAGGCTCCAGTGGCCGTCGATGTCCGCGGTCACCGTTCCCAGCACTTCGCCATCCACCACCACGGTCACCTGGGCGAAGGGCTCGGCGGTGCCCTCGAAGACAGGCGTCGCGGTGGCGAGGATGACATCGCTTGCGGGCGCGCTGATGACCGGGGCCTCTGGCGCCTCGGTGTCCACGGTGAAGTGGGTCATCGAACTGGGGTCGCTCACGTTGCCCGCGGAGTCCGTGGCGGTCGCCGTCGCGGTGTGAGGTCCCTGGTCCAGCGGCGCGGGTGGAGTGAACGTCCAGTCACCCTGGGCATTCACGGGAGCGGTGCCCAGCACGATGCCATCCACCGTCACCGTCACCAGCGTGCCCGGCTGCGCGGTGCCGGAGATGACCGGCTGCTGCGTGGGCACGACGACGCCGTTGGCGGGGGCCTCGATGTGCGGTGCGTCCGGCGCCGTGGTGTCCACCGTCCAGGTGCGGGTGGCCGGGGTCGGGTCCACGTTGCCCGCGGCATCCACCGCGCGCACCGCGAAGGTGTGGCTCCCGTCCGTGAGCCCGGTGTGCGTCACGGGGCTCGTGCAGGAGATGAAGGTCGCCCCGTCGAGCGAGCACTCGAATGTCGCGGGGCTCTCGGTGGCGGTGAATGAGAACGTCGCGCTGGTCGCCGCCGTCGTCCCCGTGGGGCCACCGGAGAGGAGGGTGTCCGGAGCGGACGTGTCGATGGTCCACGTGTACGTCGCGGGGGTCGGGTCCACGTTGCCCGCGCTGTCCACGGCGCGGACCTGCAGCGTGTGGCCACCCTGAGCCAGCGCCAGGAAGGTCTGGGGGTTGGGGCAGGGGGAGAACAGCACCGCGCCATCGAGCCTGCACTCGAACGTCACGTTGTTCTCATTGGAGCTGAAGGCGAACGCGGCCGCCGCCGAGTTGCTCACGGCCGGTGGGGTGCTGGCGAAGGTCGTCTCCGGAGCCACCGAATCCACCGTCCACGCCCGGGTCGCGGGCGAGGCATCCTGGTTGCCCACCACGTCGCGGGCGCGCACCGCGAGGGTGTGGTTGCCCTGGGCGAGGCCGCTGAAAGTCACGGGCGTCGCGCACGCCGTGAAGGCCGCGCCATCGAGCGAGCACTCATACGTCACCGGTGTCTCGGTGGCGTTGAAGGTGAACGTCGCGCTGGTGGAGGTCGTCAGCCCGGATGGGCCGCTGACGATGGTGGTGTCGGGCGCGACGGTGTCGACGATGAAGCTGACCTGCGTGGGCGGACTGGCGTTGCCGGCCGCGTCGCGGGTCGTCACCGTGGCGGTGGTGGAGCCCTCGGGGAGCGCGCTGCTGGTGCAGGACCAGGTGCCCGTGCTCGCGTGGGCGGGAGCGGTGCAGACGACGACGCCGTTGACCACCACGCTGACGGTGCTGCCGGGCTCGGCCGTGCCGGAGAAGACGGGGGTGTTCGTCGCCACGGTGCTTCCGTTCGCCGGAGCCGTCACCACGGGCGCGTCGGGGACGGACACGGTGATGTGGGTGGGGCCGGTGGTGGTCGACGAGGGAGCGCTGGTCGCGGAGCTGGCGGGAGCGCCCTTCTCACCCGAGGCGGTGATGGTGGCCTGGTTGGCGATGACGCCGGAGGCCGCGGCGTTCACCACCGCGCGGAAGCGGACGGCGGTGCTCTGCTGGAGCTGAAGGGAGCCCCCCAGCGTCGCCGTCGCGCCCGTGCCCAGCCGGACGGTGATGACACCCGCCGCGCTGACCTCGCCCACGTCGTCGCCCAGGGCGTCCGTCAGCGCGCCCGCGTTGGGGCCGGAGACGATTCGCAGCGAGCCCGGCTGGTAGGTGAGCTGGGAGGGAAGGGGATCGCTGAAGACAGTCTCGATGCTGACGTCGTCGCCCGTGTTGGTGGTGACGATGGTGTATTCGATGACGTCGCCACCGCGCAGCGAGCCATCCGGACGCGGGTTCACCGCCGTCGCCGTCTTGTAGGTGTTCGTGAAGTCCGGCCGGAGCGTGGCGATGGACGTCGCGAAGGCGCCAAGGATGTATGTGTCATCCGTGGACGTGGCTCTCAGCGTCATCGACGTGGCGCCTCCCGTCACGCGGTGGGTGATGTCCACCACGTCCATGTCCACCCCAGACATGCTCGCCTCCGCGCCCGTCAGGCGGGGCCGGTCATTGGCATGGGTGGAGGGCACGCCGAGGACGGAGCGTGTGCTGTTGAAGAAGTTGTTCGCGGTGTTCGCGGCGTCGGAGATGCTCACGCCATTGACGAGGAGCTGGTCGCCCTTGCGCGTGGCGTCTCCCTCGAAGGCCAGCACCCCCAGCTTGGCATCGAAGCCGGCCGGAGGGACGTTGAAGCCAGACAGCGTCACCGTCTGGGGATTGCCGCTGCTGACGTAGTCCATGCCGTCGAAGAGCGTCAGGTTGCGGAGGGGCGAATCCGGGTGCCGGTAGAAGATGACCAGGGCCCACGCGCTGAACGGGTTCGTGCTGTTGAGGTTGGTGAGCGGCACGGCGTCCACGCCACTCACCTCATAGACGCCCGTGCCGTGGGTGGCGACCAGGCTGGTGACGTCCGCGGAGGACTCGTAGATGTAGGCGTTGTTCGGGGTGTAGGTGTGCGAAACATCCGCGGTCAGCATCTGCGAGAAGACCCCGGGGCGGCTGAACTCCGCCGTCGTGTCCGGACTCCGCTGCGACGTGGTGGTGGACAGGTGCGCGGCCCAGTACAGCCGGGCATACGTCACGATGGCGCCAGCGGGGACGTTGAGCGCGGCGCGGCTCCGGGCATTGGTGGGGCTCACCGAGGTGTTCGCCGTCGCCACGCCCGACTGGATGGTCCAGAAGACGTCCACCGCGTCATCCGAGGTGTTCGACCCGCAGGCTCCCACGGTTCCCACCAGCGGGGTCGGCACACCGCTGGCGCAGTCGTGGGCCAGCGTGTTGCCCACCATCAAGAGGTCGCCGCGCTGGTTCGCGGTGTGGCGAAGGACAGGGGCCGCCATCGCCGAGCCCGAGGCCACCAGCAACAACAGGGGAAGCAGCCATCGCGGGCGCACGGCGCGCCTGGTGCCGGGACGAGGAGACGTGGAGGACATGGGAGTACCAGGGCGGGCGAGGAGAGGGGGCACACGACGGGAGGGCGAACCCGCCAGGAGCGATGCGACAGAAACCGGGGATTGGCCGGGGGGCGCGGAATCCCAGCCAGATGTTTCACGCTGGGGAGAAGGCTCGTGGGGGAATGCCGCTCGCGCTGTCACGGCCTCGCGAAAAAGCAACGAGGGTGCCAGCTTGAAACATTGAATTCACCGCTCGGTTGTCTGGATTTGGAGCCAGCTGGAACCGTCCGCTGTCTCGGTTGTCCGAGGGCTGGATCCAGTTTCTGGAATCCGGACAGACGACGTCACGACCGGCGGGCAGGCTCGGTGGGCGGAAGTCTGGGATTACTGACTAACGCTTCCGTCGACACCGCATCGCGTCGTCACGTGGAGTGGGGCATGTTTCAAGCCGTTGAGACGGTGATACGTGCATACGGAGGCTCCCTGGCGGTCCTCCACGCGGCGGCGATGTGCAAGGCCGAAGGCCTGGACCCCCGGCGCGGCCATCGAGCACATCGTCCGGCTGCGCGGGGACGCGCGCATCACCCTGGGAGACTAAGGCAGCGTGCCCTCATAGAGGACGGTGAGGGAGATGATGCCATCGGCGCCAATGGAGCCGACGATGGGCTCCTCCTGGTGCTTGGGGCTCATGTAGAACGACGCGAGCCCCACCTGACTCTCGACGGGCGCCGCCACCTCGGCGGTGAGGTCGAACGGGGTGTCGCCCATGAGCTGGCGCACCTCATCCAGGGTCATCTGCACCGTCTTCCCGGACGTGTCCTTGACGAAGATGGGCGGCCCGCCCGCCGCGAGTTGCTGGGCCTGGAGCAGCTCGAACTGCCGCGGCGTGAAGTACTCCGCGCGCGCGGGCTTGGGCAGCCCCGCCACGAACTTCGCGAAACTCTGCCAGGCCACGTTGCCCTCGGCGCTCACCGGCGTGTTGCGAGCCCAGGCCTCGGCGATGCCCGGGTGGCGCGTGAGCATCACCACGCTCTCTCCCACGGTCCCCGTCTTCCCCGCGGACTCCCGCACCGCGAGCCAGAAGCGCTGGAAGAAGGGCATGCTCTCGATGGCCCCCGCCTCCAACTGTCCCGTGCGCACCATGCGCGGGTGGAGCCCGGTGGTGATGATGGTCTCCAGGCTTTCGATGGTCATGTCGCGCATGCCCCGGTAGCCGTGGACCCGGGAGCCGGCGGCGGAGGCCCCGAAGCGAGGCATGGGCGCCAGGACGCCCATTCCATCCAGCACGATGTTGGCCGGGCGCGGCTGCGTGTCCACGCCGGGCAGCTCCATCAGGCTGCTCAACACGAAGGACGAGCCGAAGCTCACGCCCCCCTGGAGCGCGGCGGTATTCACGAACTGGGGGTCTCCCTTGAAGATGCCCTCCAGCGCGCCAGGCGTTCCCAACGCATAGGCGCCCACGCCTCCCAGCCCGTCCAGGGTGGCGCCGCGCAGCACGTTGCCCAGGCCACTCTGGCCGCGCGCGGCGGCGACGATGGACATGCGCATGCCGAAGTACGTGGTGAGCCCATCCACCACGCCCCCCGCCACCGCGTTGCCCAGGTGCAGCTCGCCCGTGGAGTCATACTGATTGCCGGCGTTGAGGGCGGTGCTCACCAGGGTGCTGGTGAGGCCCGCCGCGCCCGCCTGGAGCGTGGCGGTGCCCAGGGTGACGCCTCCCACCACGAGCGTGGTGGTCGCGGGAATCGCCGCCGCCGCGAGGATGGGGGCCGCCATCGACGCCACCATGCCCACTCCGGCGATGATGAGGCGGCGGCGGCCCTGCACGCTCTCGCCCATGGCGGCGATGGAGTCGCCATAACCAGGGAGGCTCGCGCGGAATGTGGCGTCCTGCGCGCCCGCCGCCGTCATCGCCTGGGCGACGAAGGCCGGGTCGTCGGAGGCGCGCACCAGGTCCGCCAGGGTCGACAGACTGTCGGCGTTGAGGGCGGCGTACTCGTTGAGCCGGGACTTCTCGATGGGGTTGCCGCCGTTGAGCACGTGGATGACGCCGGCGGTGAGTCCATCCGCGCCGTAGCGGCCCATGTCCGGGTTGGCGAGGTTGCTCGACAGGCCCGCCAGGTCGTCCAGATAGTCCGCCGCCTGCGCGGGCGTGAGCTGTCCGGATTGGACCGCCTGGGCCACCGTCCCGGCGGACAGCGGGTCGCCGAGCGCGGCCACGGCGGGGTGCCGAGCCAGCACGTCCGGAGGCGGCGCGGGTATCAGCGCATCGGGGAGGATGAGCGGCATGCCATCCGGTCCCATGGGGACCTGTCCGTCGGGACCGAAGGCCCCCGTGAGGCCCTCCGTGACGGACTCGAGCTGGATGAAGGCGACGGCGGTGGCGAGGTTGCCGTTGTGGTGGTCCACCAGCTCCGAGGTGAGCTGGCGGTTGTCGAGGAACGCGACCAGCAGGCCATCGCGCTGCTCGGCGGTGGCGCTCTGGAGCAGGTCGCCGACGTGGCCATTGCGGAGCAGCTCGCCCATGCGGGCGGACTCGGTGCGGGCCAGCGCCGTATCACCCATGGCGTAGACGGTGCCCAGCCCCTTGCCGAGCGCCTCGCGGAAGTCCGCGTTTTCGAGCGGGCGGGGGCCCGCCTGGCGCGCGACGGTGAGGAAGAAGCGGGCCTGCGCTCCATTGGGGACGCCCTCGGTGCCGGGCAGTCCGGAGGCCACGTTCATGAAGTCATTGAGCGCCAGCATGCGGCTGCCGCTGTTGAGGAACGTGGGGTCGCTGGAGTCCGTCGGGTTGAGGCCCAGCGACGCGACGAACGACTCCATCCGCTCCGGGCCCACCGTGTCGAGCACGGCCTGGGCGGCGTCCGGCGTGGTGGCGGACTGCAGGGCCCAGGCGGCGATTTCGCCCGTGTGGAGTCCCCGCGTCGCGAGGGCCGGATTCATCGCGGCGCTCGCGACGGCCGCGGACATCTCCGGCGTGAAGCCACCGGCCGCCGTGGACAGTTGCTGCATGGCCATGGAGAAGCCCATGAGGTCGGCCTGGGGGCCTCTTGGCGGCGCATGGCGCGACACCATGGCGGTGGTGAGCGCGGCGAGCGCCTGGGGATTCTGCTCGCCGGAGTCCAGCCAGAAGGCATCCTGGTCGTCGATGATGGCGCCGATGTCCTGAGCGGTGGGGTTGGGCGGCAGGGCCTGGACGGCCTCGTCGAGGGCGGCTTGCTGCTGGGCGGTGAGGGGGCGTCCCTCCTTCGTGTCGGCCACGAGCATGTTCTGCACGGCGGCGGGGATGCGGGCCGCGTCGAGGGCCTGCTGTCGCTCGGCGGAGCCCGCGGGCGTGCTGAGCACGCGCTGCATGGCCGCGCCGCTCGTGGTGTGGACGAGTTGGTAGTGGCCCGCGGCGTTGAACTCCTTGAAGTTCGCGTAGCTGCGGCCGGTGGACGGGTCGAAGATGGACTCGCCCTGACGCATGACGGCGTGGCCCGTCGTTCCCTCTGCGCCGGAGCGGGTGTCGCGCAGGATGAGCACCTCACTGCGCGCGCGCAGCTGCGGCGTGGCGAGGGCCAGCCAGTCGCCCACCGCGTCCAGGCAGTTGCGCTGTCCGTCGCGGGTGTTCTCGGTCAGCAGGGTGGTGGCGGGAGCCGTCGTGGAGGGAGCCACCACGCCATCCATGGCGAGCAGCTGGCTCCGGGGCTTCTGGGAGGTGTTCCCCTGCGTGGACAGCGACAGGGTGTCGCCGCCGAAGAACCCGCCGCGCTGAACCGTGGGGGCGGGAGGCGGCGGAGGTGGTGGGGGAGGCTTCGCCGCCGTCTTGGGCTTGGGAGGTGGCGGTGGTGGAAGAGGCAGTGGCTGCGGGTCGCGCTTGATGGTGCTCATGGTCATCCCCCTCGTGAAGGCCGGCTCGGAGGGGTGGAGTCGCCTACGCCCCTTCCGTGCCTCGATGACCCAGGCTGCTTCGGAGCGCCCCTGGCTTCCAAGGGGCGCCCCGAAGATTTAACTCGATTTAATCGGGCCCCGAGGGGGCGGCCGGACTGCCCATCCCCTCGGGTGGGGAGTTCGCACGCTAGAAATCCCGAATCGAGTCCATCACGGAGACCAGGGCGTCTCGGTTCAGGGGCTCGGCGGGAGTCCCACCGGTGGACCCGAGCTTCTCGTCCACCGCGTCGAAGATGCCCATGAGTGCGACATAGATGTGCTCGCGCTCCTCGGTGAAGAGGAAGGGCTTGCGAGCATCCAGCTTGTTGAAGCCCTCGGTGTAGGTCGTGACGATGGGCGTGAGCGCGGCCACGAGTGCGACGGCGCTGGTCTCCTCGGACGCGGCCTTGAGCGCGGCGGACCGGGCCTGTCGGTACAGCGCCGCTGCCTTCTTGGCCTGGGCCGCGCTGATGTTGTCGGCCCCGTCCCAGATGCGAAAGGGATTGTCCAGGTTCTCCGCCAGCCATTCGGCCTTGCGTGGCTGTCGCACGGACAGGTCCAACCCGTCGCGAGCCGCGGCCTTGTAGGCCTTCTTCACCTCGGCGGCGAGCTCCGCGGGGATGCTCGTCAACCAGAGCATCCCCAGATTCGGGAAGCGCTCCGGGCCAGGGAACTCGTCCGGCGTGATTCCAAACATGTCGCTCAGTGTCAGCGTGTCCAGTGCGGGGAGCGCCGCCAACTCGGCCGTGTTCCGCAGATAGCCCGGCGCTCCCCAGATGCGCAGCCCCGTCAGCTTCGGAAACCGTCTCACGATTCCAAGGGCATCCACGTCCCGGGCGGAATTCACATGCAGGTCGCCGAGGGCATCCAGTCCGGACCAGCCCATGGCCGGGTTGCTCGTGATGAGCGTCAGCCAGCGTCCGTCGGCCTCGGCGTGGATCCTCAGCTCCGGCCCGGCTTGTCCGACGAGGGACAGGTACTCCAGCCCTTCATTGAGGAAGACCTCGTGGACACCTGTCACCTCCAGCGTGAGCCGCGACAGATTGGCGCCACGCAGGTCGACGTGGCGCCCACCGTGGTTCCGCACGTCCGACTCATGGACAAAGGGGCGACGGCGGATGAAGTCGAACAGGCCGGGGATGGGGGCGTCGGCGTTGACGGACGTCAGGATGGGCAGTGCCTCGAACACCTTCAGGTCAGGGACCGCCGCGAGCCGGTCCGTGTCGAGCCGCCGCGTGGAACGACGCACCTCCAGGTCGCCCAGCATGAGCACCGCGCTCTTGTCGGGGTCGGCGTCCATCTGCTTGAAGAGGACGCGCTCGGCCTGGGGGATGGCTTCCCAGCGCCGCTGACTGTACGTGGCGCTGCCGGAGGGCCAGCCGCTGTAGCTGTTGACGTCCTCGACGACGAGGGGCGGCCGGTGGCCCACGCGCGTGTAGCCGCGAGGGATTTCGGCGGACACCCAGACGTGGACGCGGTGGTCCTTCCAGAAGAAGAAGTTGAAGGTGGCGGGCACCATGGCCGCCACCGCCGCGGCGTCGGGCAGGGCGGGGCCCACCCAATCCAAGGCCAGCACGCAGGCCAGCTCGCTCTTCCCCTCGACCTTCAGGGCCGTCACCTGGACGGCGGTGTAGGCGTCGAGCCGAGGGGTATAGACGGCGAGGATGTCTCCAGGCGTGGGCTTCATGTTCGAGCGGATCCGTGCAAGTGGGGGAAGGGACCCAGTCTAGGGCACGGCCCCCCATGTCACCCTCCCGGATTGGGCGCATGAGGTCGCCCTCGCCGCGCCCATCTGGGGTGGATGCGCTCGTGATTCGGTGCCAGCCTCGGGGTGTCCCGTGTGGGCCGGCCGTGCTCAGCAGCCGTAGAGGTACTTCAACGCGATGATATCGGTGCTGGTGAACTCACCGGGGGTGCCTGGCGGATAGCAGGCGTTCATGATCGAGCCCCCTGGCGCGGAGGTGCTGGGCGTTCCAGGGATGAGGATGGCCCCCACGCCAGCGGCCCCTTCGTTGACGCCAGTGCCGCAACTGTTGGCCTGGTTGTAGAAGTCCGAGTGGCGCAATCCCAGCGCATGGCCCAGCTCGTGGGTGATGACGTGCTCGACCACGTCCGCGGTGGCGGTGTTCAACCCGGTGCCGATGCGGATGGTGTTGTAGGGCCTGCCACCCGAGGGAAACCCGGACGAGCCGCTGGCGCCGGTCGTGGTCGTCACGCTGATGTTCGCGTCGCAGCTCGCGCTCGGCCCCCGCACCATGGAGAAACAGAGTCCCAGGACGTTGTAGTTGACGATGGCCTGGTCCAGGCCCAGGCTGAGTCGGGCGTAGGTGTTGAACGTGGCGGTGGGATTGAGGCAGATCCGCGTCACGGTGCCGGTGTTGACCAGATTGGTCGTCCGGTATTGCTCCGCGCTTCCCTCGGTCTGGAGCATCTCGCGCGAGGCCTGGAGGCTTACGTGCGCATCGCCTCCTACGTACACGTCATCCCCGATGGCCTGGATGTCGCGGGCCGGAAAGCCGGCTTCAATCAGGTTGGAGGTGATCTCCTCTCCGTCTCCCGGCGAGTCCTGCCCACAGCCGGCCAGCAGCGCACCACAGCTCACCACGACGACTGCCGCTCTCTTGAACATGGTCGTTTCCCCTCGCGTCCCGCAGCGGGTCCGCGCGCCCCCGGAACGGGAGCGCCGATGGGCAACAAACCACGTCAAATCAGGATTAATCAATTAACCCGGTTTCTGCCTTGCCCTGGCGGGTGAAGCGCTCGCGCAGGAGCTGGATGAAGTGGGTCAGCGGCGCTGGGCGCTGGCGGGATGCGCGGGTGACAGCGCTCCAGCGGCGTCGGATTCCCCGAGGGGTGAGCCGGACCGTGTGCAGCCCATGGCGCTCGGCCGGCAGCATCCATTCGGGCAACGCCGTCACGCCGATGCCGCCCCGCACCAGCTCTATCAACGCCTCGGTGAGCGGCACGGGGGAGACCCGCCGCGGCTCCAGGCCCGCGGGCCAGAACACGCGCGTGAAGATGTCGAGCTGTTCGCGAGGCGCGGCATAGGTGAGCAACTGCTCCGACACCAGGTCCTGCGCGGTGACGTGACTCCGTCGCGCCAGCGGATGGTGCTCGGGGACCACCAGCCGGAGCTCATCCGTGAAGAGCGCTGTCTGCGCGAGACGTGCCTGCCGGGGGACGTCCGTGGTCAACGCGAGATCCAACTCGCCGTTCAGCAGCGCCCCGAGCGGCTGACGCGTGGCCTCCAGGACGATGCGCAGCTCGACGCGCGGGTGCTCGGCCTGCCACCGCCCCAGGATGGGCGGCAACCAGCCATACACCGTGTAGCAGCCCGTGCTGAGCCGGAGCAGGTCGTCCTGCGGGTTCTCGCGGCAGAGGGCCTCGGCGTGGGCCACCTCGCTCAGGACCCGCCGCGCGGAGAGGAGCAGCGTCTCGCCCGAGCCGGTCAACAGGAGGCGTCGTTGCCGGCGCTGGAAGAGTTGGACACCCAGTCGCTCCTCGGCGTCGCGGAGTTGGTGGCTCAGCGCCGAGGACGTGAGGTGGAGCTGTCGGCTCGCCGCGGCCAGGCTCCCCGTGTCGGCGACCGCGGCAATCAGCTTGAAGTGACGGAGCTCGAGCATGCCGGGCAGCTTCACATGAACGCGATTCATCATCATCGCGAAATCGTTTCGCTGCACTCAGGACGGCCGCCTCCTTAACGTGGACATCCCACTGCAAGGAGCGCGGACGGATGCCCCACCCAGACAGCTTCCCGAGGACGCAGCACCCCGTCGTACCCCCGATGTCGTCCGTGCGAATCGACGACGTCGAGCCGGTCGTCATCGGTCCTGGCTGCCTGCGAAGGGACCTGCCGAGCACTCGTGACGTGAGGGTCTGGGTGGTGGACATGGCCCCCGGGAGTCAGTGGCCAAGCGTGGACGTCCACGACACGGGTGAGGAGGTCTTGGTCGTGAGCGGTGAGCTCATCGAAGGTGAGCAGCGCCTGGGGCCGGGCACCTACCTGTTCTTCCCTCCGGCGAGCCAGCATCAGCCGAGGACGGAGACGGGCGTGCGTCTCTTCGGTATCAACCTCGTGGCCTCCCCGGTGGTTCGATGAGCCGGGACTCTTCGAACCTCGAGCGCGGGCACGCGCTGGCTCGGCCGTCACGGACGGGGCGCCGGGACTTCCTGCGAGCGGCGGTCTCCCTCTCCGCGGGCGCGGTCCTGTTTTCTCCTGGCAAGGGCGGCGCGACGAAGCCCGCGGACAGCGCGGTGCTGCGCGCCCAGCGGCTGGCGTGGGCCGGCGTGCGGCTGCGGCTGGGACAGGACACGCTCTTCCTGGATCCGCTGAGTGACTCTACGGTGTGGGGGGCCGCGCTGAAGGATCCACTGGTCCCGATGGACGTGAGTGACGGTGGGCGCTTCGTGCTGGTGACGCACCGCCATCCCGACCACTTCGACCGGATGGCCGTCCGCCAGGCGCTGGGGGACACCGGCACGCTGGTGTGCCCCCCGGACATGGCCGCCGCCGCCGCCGCGTCGGGCTTCCGCGTGCGGTCCGCTCCGCTCTACGAGCCCATCCTCCTCAATGACTTCACCGCCACCGCCGTTCCCGCGGCGGACGGTTATGGAGATCCTCAGGTGTCGTGGGTCGTCTCTGGCGGAGGCCGCCGCGTCATCCACTGCGGCGACACGTTGTGGCACGGCTCCTGGTGGCACATCGGCCGTCAGTTCGGTCCGTTCGATGCGGCCTTCCTGCCCATCAACGGGGCGCGCTTCGGCTGGCGCAAGCCCGTCAGTGACGTGCAGGGCGTCCTGACACCGGAGCAGGCGGTCGCCGCGGCCGTGGTGCTGGGCGCGCGACTCCTCGTGCCCATCCACTACGGCGTCGCGCCCTCCGAGGACTACCAGGAGGTTCCTGGCGCGGAGGCGCTGCTCCTGGCGATGGCGCGGAAACGGAAGGTGAACGTGGAGCTGGCGCGTCCAGGTGAGTGGCTGACCTGGCAGGCTCGGACCTGATTCCTTATCGGGCTGCGTCACGTACTCCAGGTTCTGGTTTCGTCCACTGGGAGCGCGTCGGGACACCGAGAATGGCTTTCACGGCCGCGCTCGTGAGCTTGCCTTGTCGTTTCGACGCCCGCTCCTGTCTGCTCGACGACCGCTCCCTGGAAAAGGCCTTGCCTCACCCGCGAGCGTGCGCTCCAAGCTTCATGAGCACACGTCACGCGGGCGTGTGGATTCGCAAGGTGGCGGCTTCCATGGTGTCCGTTCGTTCTGTTGCGCTCTCCTGTCTCGTGGTGCTCGGCTTTGTCGTTGCTTGTGGCAAGGACTCTCCTCCTGGCCCTGTCGATCCCCCCGACGCGTCCGTGCCGGAGCAGTGCGACGGCGGCGGTGCCGCGCGGTGCGGCGGCGCCTGTGTGAATACCGAGGTCGACCCGGTGCACTGTGGTGGTTGCGACAATGCCTGTGCGAGTGGCCAGTCCTGTGAAGCAGGCGTCTGCGTCTCGCGCTGTCAGATTGACGGCCAGCAGGTCGACTCCGGGGCGGTGAACGCGGCGAACGCATGTGAGCAGTGCGTCCCGGAGACCTCCGCGACCACGTGGACGCAACGCGCGGATGGAACGCAGTGCGCTTCGGGACAGGTCTGCTCGGCGGGCGTGTGTGGCCCGAAGTGCTTCATCGACGGTGTCCTCCACGCCGAAGGCGAGCCGAATCCGGCGAACCCCTGCCAGGCGTGCTTGCCGGCGACGTCGACGACGCAGTGGTCGGCGCGCGGGAGCATTCCCCTGCTGGTCGGCGGTGCCGACATCACGGCGCAAGGTTGGACGGTGGTCCCCCAGTCGCCTTACACGCTCACGTATGGCGCGGACTACGTTCGCCTGGAGACGTCGACGAACACTGGCGCGAGGACGAGCGGGCAGTTGCTCCTCTCCAAGGCGAATGCAATCGATGGAACGAAACCCTTCAAGCTCCAGGTCACGATGCAGGTCGAGTCGGCGAGCCGCCACAACCAGCTCGACAGCGGCGCCGCCATCCTGGGGAGCTTCACGCCGACGGTCGGCAACTCCGTGGACCGTGCGCAGATGATCTACCTCGACAGCGCGGCGATCGGCTGGGCGGATGACACGCAGTCCGCCGCGTTCGCGGTGACTGACGGCGCGTACCACGTCTACGGGCTCTCGGTGGATGCGGCGAAGGTGGCCACGGTGAGCATCGACGGTGTCGCGAAGCTCACGCGGAACAACTTCACGACGAACGGGAACATCGCCATCGGTGACCAGACCAACGACCCGAATGTCGATGGCGTGACGCGCATCAAGTCCGTCGAACTGCTCTGTCCCTGATGCCGGAGGGCCCGTGGCGAGGCCCTCAGCCCGAGGCAGGTGGGCGGCGAGAGGCCGCTCACCGACTTGAGGTCGCCGCACCATCAGGATGAAGAACTCCTGGTCGAAGCGGCCTGAAGCTCGAGAGCTCCCGCCGCGAGGCGAGCCACGGCGGGAGCGTCACCTCGAAGTGGGGGCCATCGGGGGACTCCACGATAGACAGCTCGCCGTATCGCCCCCCACCGCAACGTGCACCTGAAGGGCCCTTTCTCCCTGACACAGGTGTTGCTCCCGCTGCTCGCCGAGGGTGCGGGCATCGTGAACCTGACGAGCGCGACGACGCGCATCGCCACCACGGGTGTGGCGCCGTACGCGGCGTTCAAGGGCGGCATGGAAGTGCTGACGCGGTACATGGCCAGGGAGTTCGGCGCGCGGCGCATCCGCGTCAACGCGGTGTCGCCCGGAGCGATACGCACGGAGCTGGGTGGCGGGCTCACCGCCGAGTTCGAGGCCGTGCTGGCGGCGCAGACCGCGCTGGGCCGCGTCGGCGAGCCTGACGACGTCGGCCGGGTCATCGCCAGCCTCCTGTCGGAGGAGACGCTCACCCACATCCCGATCGAGCGGCTGTGGGGCTTCTTCACCATTGCCCTCCGCGACGCGGTCCATGACGCTGTCCACCGAGCGGCTCCTCGGGGGCCTTCACGGAGGTCTCGATGACGCGCGGTGGTTGGATAGCGCTGATGCTGTGCTGCGGTGCACTCACGGTGGAGGCCGCCGAGCCGGCGGTCGCCGACTGTGACTTCCGGTTGGAGTGCCAGGTCGGAGCACACGTGTTCTCACTGGTCTTCGACTCTGCCTCGGGTGAGTGCATCGAGGACGACATGAAGGCCTTCGTGGAGACCTCGAAAGGGAAGGCCGAGCTGCCGCTGGAGAAGGCCTGGTACGGCCCCATCTTCAATGCCGCGGACGGGAAGTCCGTTTGCCGGCTCGCCGGAGCAAAGGACTCCGGTGGCGTCTCCGTCTTCGCGGTGGATGCCCACCGCGCGCTGGCGTTCTTCACCCGGGATGACCGCCCCGGATACGAATGGGTGGGCGTGGCGCTCATCGACGCGGCGACGGGGAAGGTGCTCGACGTGAAGTCGCGGCTCGGGCAGTCGAAGGAGCGCGTCATCGCCATCTTGAAGACGCCGCGCGGCTTCAAGCTCCAGTTGATTCGGGAGCACCTGAAGGAAGTGCGGTGCGACTGCTCCGCCGCCTTCGCGGACGCCTGGATGGGCGTCGAAGTGGCCAACGGCCGGATTCAGGCGCGCTGGATGCAGTGAGGCGAAAGACCTCGGCCAAGGCCATGCGGTCCTCCGGCCGTCCCGCAACGACCAGGAATGGCCTCTTCCTCCGTAGAGACTCCAGGCGCCGCACCTTGGATGTGTCGCCCCCGGCCCAGTCCCTCCCGAGGAAATGGTTCACATGGCTCGAAACAGACGTCTTGGCGGCGGCATGCTGCTGGCCGCCGCATTGGTCTCCACCCCTGGCCTCGCCGCGGAGGTGACGAACGTGCTCGCCTCGGACCGGTATCCGGTCCCCGCGGTCCGAGAGAGCAAGTACCGCAATCGCATCGCCACTGAGCTGGGAGGTGGTGGCTGGCAGACCTTCGTGGGGGACCTGCACAACCACCCCCGCGGCCATGACTCCATGGGCGGAGTGTCACTCAGCTTCACGCCCCAGATCATCCGAAGCGAGGTGCTGCTGTCTGCCTTCCGTCACGGCTATGACTTCTTCGGTACCAGCAACCACACCACGTCGTGGAAGGACTACGACAGTGATGACCCCATTTCCCAGCTGAGCCCTGAGCTGGATGCGAACGGGCAACCGGAGCTGCTCATCCTCACGGGCAGGGAGTCCCATGTGGGGCCCGATGACGGGACGGGCTCCAGCCATGACCACCACTTCAACAGCTTCAACCGGCGTCTGGAGGTCAACTCGTCCAACATCGGGAGCATGTACAACGCGATTCTCGACAACTACTCGGCGAATCCGCTCCTGAGCACCCACGTCCAGCTCAACCATCCGAACGACGACGTCTATTTCACGCTGCCCACAAACCCGGTCGACCGCCAGAAGGTGCGCGACGTCGTCGAACTCGCCGAGTTCAACGGGCTCCCCAAGTACTTCGAGCTGCTGCGGCGCGGCTTCCGTGTCGCCCCCGTCTCCAACACCGACTCGCACTCCTCCATCCGCGGGCAACTGGGCCCCGACTTTCAGGAGCAGAACCCGGATGGCTCCTGGAAGCTCCCTTACATCGACGAGCCCGGTGTACCCCGTGAGAAGACCCATGGTTTCGATGTGGCCCAGGGACGAGCGGGTGTCGTCCTACCTCCAGGCACGCCGTGGAACTATGAGAACTTCCTGACCGCGCTGCGCAACCGCTCGGTGTTCCGCACGGCCCTGCCGCCAGCCTCCGGCTTCTTCATGGCCAATGGCCGTCCCATGGGGTCCGAGTTCGCGCTCGGCCCCAGTGAGCGGCGGCTCGACTTCACCGTGTGGGGGACGACCAAGGATGGCACCGGCGGCGGCAACCACTGGCTGGAGCTCCAGGTCTGGAGCCCCTTCCAGTCGGAACCCATCAAGTCGATTCCATATGACGACGACCAGCTCATCGACCTGAAGGAGGTCTTCTCGCTGACGCCCTACGAGTCCATCTACGTCGTCACGCTTCGGCAGGAATGGTGGCAAGCGGAGGTCATCATGGCGCCCATCTGGGTCACCAACCCCGTCAGCAAGCCGACCATCCACTTTGAGTCTCCGGTGGTCAGCCGTGGCTCCCAATACCCGTTCCTGGCCATCAGCGGCGGAGGCGACAGCTTGCTCCTCCAGCGGGCGACAGCGCAGGCCCCCAACACGTGGCAGACCGTCGCGACCATCACCAATACCTTCCTCTATCCCATCGACCACCGCAGCCAGCCGCGAGTCACCCACTGGCGGGTCGTGGACCCCTACCAGCAGACCGTGGTCTCCAATACGGCGACGCTGACCGTCACGGACGTCATTGATGTGTCGGCCTCCACCTCCTTCACGCCCGTCCTGGATGGGGATGACATCAGCGTCCACTGGGCGCACCCGGAGCCACAGTTCGTTGATTACTACCTGTCGCGGGACAACGGCCTGACGTGGAACAAGGTCGGAGAGGAGGGCTGGGGCTATACGTCGCGGACGTGGACCTTCGACACGGCGGGCCTGGGTGGCTCGACGGTGCTGCTGAAGGTCGTGGACCGCCACGACTCCAGCTACCAGGGCGTCTCCACGGCCATCCCCGTCTCCAATCAAATTCGGGTGACTTCGGGCAATGCCACCATCAATGCCATTGCGGCTTACACCGTCACAGACAGGAACAAGGGCTCATGCTGGTGGTCCAGCAACGGGAACGAGCAGTCGGTGTACATCAACATGGAGCGCGAGTACCTCATCAAGCGGATGGAGGTCGACTTCGGGTTGTGGAACCCTCGGACCTGGTACATGGGCATCAGCCTGAACGGGACCACCTGGAGCATGAATGACAGCGGGTCGATGACTTATGCGCCCAACCAGACGCTCGTCGCGGATTACAGCCAGCGCCCGGGTGGTGGGCTGATTGCCAAACACGTGCGGTTCTACACGTCCGGGACGTTTACCGGTGTGAGCTACTACTCCCACGTGTGTGAGGTCCGCCTCTACCAGTAGCGGGAGGGCGCGCGCCCCGTCGCGCCCTCCGTCACCCCTATGACGTCAACAGGGGACCGGTGCATGCGGTGGCGGCACGGCTCGTCGATGACTCGGGAGAGCGGCCCCAGTTCAGCGCGCGCTGGCCCGTGGCGACGGCGACCGAGCCCGGCATCCAGGCCATCACCGTCTCCGGGCCGCGCGTGAATGGGCGGTTCGTGAAGGTCACCTGCACCAAGGGTCCGCTGTCGCTCAGCTGCGTCGAGGAGTGAGGGGCAGGTTGAAGGCGCTACGGGCCGGAACTGCGATAGGATGCGGTTCGCCGTAGTCGAACGTAAGGAGCAATACCGTGCCCAAGGGTCAAGAGAAGGCGAAGAAGGACAACAAGCCGAAGCTGTCGACGAAGGAGAAGCAGAAGAAGAAGAAGGAGAAGGCCGACAAGAAGAAGTAGCCCGGTCGGCCATCCAGAGCGCGCGCGCCTGGCCGCACCCGCTGCGAGCGGACGGGCCGCGCGACTCTGGAGCCCCGCTCCACCTCCAGCGGACGTTCTCGATGACCTGCCCCAGCGCGCCTGTGCGACAGTGGGCGGCATGTCTCGACTCGGAGGGTTGACCCGTCCGCGCACCAGCCCTGTGCTCATGGTGCTGCTCGGGATGAGCTCCATCCAGGTGGGTGCCTCGCTGGCCAAGCGGCTGTTTCCTGTCGTCGGTGCACAGGGGACGACGGCGCTCCGGCTCTTGTTCGCCAGCCTGATTCTGCTGGTCGTCTGGCGCCCCTGGCGCAAGCGCCTCACCCTCGCGGAGGCGCGCCCCATCCTCATCTATGGCGCCGCGCTCGGGGTGATGAACCTCACCTTCTACCTGGCGCTGGAGCGGATTCCCCTGGGCATCGCCGTCGCCATCGAGTTCACCGGCCCGCTCGCGGTGGCGCTCCTTTCGACGCGGAAGGCCGTCGACTTCATCTGGGCGGCGTTGGCCGTGGCGGGCGTCGTGATGATCCTCCCGCTCGCGGGGACAGCGGAGGCGCTCGACTGGGTGGGCGTGGGTTGGGCGCTGGTGGCGGGCCTCTGCTGGGCGCTGTACATCCTGTTCGGCCAGAAGGCGGGCGCGGCCGTGCACGGAGGGACGGCGACGTCGCTGGGAATGCTCACCGCGGCCCTGCTCGTCGCTCCCTTTGGCGTGGCGAAGGCGGGCACCGCGTTGCTGGACGCCTCGCTGCTGCCCTTCGTGCTGGGCATCGCCGTGCTGTCGAGCGCGCTGCCCTATTCACTGGAGATGGTGGCGCTCAAGCAGATACCCACGAGGACCTTCGGCATCCTGATGAGTCTGGAGCCCGCGCTCGGGGCGCTCGCGGGGCTGCTGTTCCTGGGCGAGCGGCTCTCCCTGATGCAGGGCCTGGCCATTGGCTTCATCGTCCTGGCGTCGGCGGGCAGTGCCCTCTCGTCGAAGTGAAGTCCGCGCCCCGGCCCTGCTAACATGACCTCCAGGGAGGGGCTCATGCGCGGACCATCCGTGGTGGCAATCACCCTGGGCGTGCTTGCCTTGGGCCTCGCCGGGGCGCTCCTCTTCTTCGGGACTCCTGTCGCCGAGCGGGCCGCGCCCGCGGTTCGCGAGTCTCCGGCGCGGAAGTCGCTGGCGGTGCCGCTCGACGCGGAGCAGGCCTCCGTCACCCGGGTGACAGGCCGGGTGCGCGATTCGACAGGCCAGCCCGTCGCGAGCGCGGAGGTGCGGCTGGAGCCCCTGGAGGAAGACGGCACCTCCGAACACGCCGTCACCCAGGCGGATGGGAGCTTCGTGCTCGAGACGACGGCGCCGGGCACTCGCGTCTTCTCGGTGTCCGCCGTCGGCCACCTGGATATCCTGTCCCAGGCCCACGAGGTGCCGCGCGAGGGCCTGGCGCTGGACTTCACGCTCGCGCCGGCCGTCCTCCTGGAGGGCATCGTCGTCGACGATGCGGGCGAGCCGCTGGAGGCGGCATGGGTGGCGGCGATGACTCCGCCCTGGCAGGTGGAAGACACGTCGCAACCTTCCGCCGAGTCGCTCGCCATGGAGCAGGCTGGGGGGACCCTCCACCGGCTGGGGACCTACGAGTTGGCCCGGTTCGAAACGGAGACGGACGAGTCAGGGCTCTTCGTGCTCAAGCTGCCCAAGGGAGGGCCCCATTCCCTGGTCGCCTCCGCTGAGGGCTTCGTCACCACTCGTGTGGAGGTGGAGGCGCCGGCCCAGGGACTTCGACTGGTGCTGCGCGCGGGTGGGCAGGTGACAGGCACCGTGGTGAGCGCCAGCGGTGAGCCGCTCTGGGAAGTGGACCTCTCCCTGAAGGCGGACGGAACGCAGACCGACTCCCCCAGCGATACGAGTGATGAGCAGGGCCGCTTCGGCTTTCGCACCGTGGAGCCCGGTCGATACACGCTCACGGCGGCCTTCGACATCGGGGGCCCTCATCGCGCCTCGCAGGTCGTCGAGGTGCGGCCCGGAGAGCCCTCGACGGTGACCTTGCGGATGGACACCGGGCTGACGGTGTCCGGCATCGTCGTGGATGAGGCAGGGCAGCCCCTGCCCGATGCCGAGGTGAAGGCCCTCTCCCAGCGGGACACCTACGCCGCGTTGGAGAAGCAGGAGCGCGGCATCCGCGTCGATGAGTCGGTCGCGAGCACGGATGCCTCGGGCCGCTTCACCGTCGCCCACCTGCTGCCCGGCAAGAGCCTCGTGAGCGTCGAGAAGCCGGGATACGTGCTGCGGGGAGACACGGGCGAGGAGGGAGCCCCGAGGGAGAAAGTCGTCACCGCGGGCGCGACGGACGTGCGGCTGGTGCTGCGCTATCAGGGCGGCCTTCGTGGAAGGCTGAGGCGTCCGGACGGCACGCCCATCACCCGCTTCACCGTCAATGACACGTCCTTTCAAGACGAGGATGGCGCCTTCCGGCTCCCCATCGAGGAGCCAGGCGTGATGTGGCTGACGCTCGACGCCCCGGGGCACACGCGCACGGTCCGCGAGGTCCAGGTGGAGCCTGGCCAGGATGTGGACCTGGGCGACCTCGTCCTCGAGGCGGGGCGGCGCGTGCGCGGACGGGTGGTGGACGCGACGACCTCCGCTCCCATCGCGAAGGCACGAGTCACCGTCCGACTCACGCGGCCCGCACGGGTGGCCGGGTCGGAAGGGGGAGGGGTCCCCGAACTGGCGAGCGCCCAGACGGACGCGTCGGGTGTCTTTGAACTCGAGCCGGTGGAGTCGGGCCCGCTGTCCCTGGACGTCGCCCACTCCAGCTACCTGCCTGTTCAACAACAGCTGGGCTCGGGTGACGCGCCGCTGGAGCTGCGGCTCTCGTCGGGGGCTCGGCTGGAGGGCACCGTGAAGGACCGCGACGGGCGGCCCGCGAACGGGGTGCTGCGAGTCATGCCCATGGGCGAGCAGGAGCGTCACTCCACGGGCCTCCTTCGGGTCAAGGAGGGAGCCTTCGAGGTGGGAGGGCTCGAGCCCGGGGAGTACGCCATCAAGGTCACCACCCAGTACGACTTGCTGGGGAACCCCTGGTCGGAGACCCACTCCAGTCGATACGTCCCGCGCAGGGTGACGCTCGCGCCCGACGAGCGGCGGGTGCTTCAGTTCCAGGAGAAGGAGGGGCGCGCCACGCTGCGACTGCGCATGCCTCGCTTCACGGGCATTGCCCCGGAGAACATCGCCCTCGACCTGGCGGTGCTCATTCCAGGGACGGTGCCCCAGGTGCGCAGCTACGGGAGGGTGGAGGGGCTCGGACGTGACCTGGGGGTTCCCTGCCCGGCGCCCCTGGCTTCTCCCGAGGTCGTGTACGACGCTCTCCCCGGGGGCCGCTACACGTACCTGCTCGTGGGCAGGAATCCCGAGGGACGCCCCCCCTACGTGGTGCATTCCGAAGTGCTGGTGGTTCCCGAGGTGGGCGTCCTGACGCGCGACATCCAGCCTGTCTGGGTGCCCATCACGAGAATCATCCACTGACGGCCGAGGTGCCCCGGGGGGCCCCTTGAGAAGCAATGCCTCGCACCCCACCTTCCGGCCCCTTGGGCTGGAGGTGCGGACATGCATGTCAGGAATCAGAGTGCCCTGTTGTTGCTGGGCATGGTGTTGGCGGGTTGTGGTGCCTTGCATGAGGACGCCGGTGAGGAGGTGAAGGCCCAGGCCTGCCCTGCCGGGGTGGCGTCGCGGACGAAGGTCGTCAATGCCCCGGGGGCTAATCCCTATACAGGACTGAGCGGCCTCGTCGATGTCGAGGGGACGCTCTATTTCACCGTCACCCCCGTGGGGACGGGGGGCGCGGTGTTGTGGCGCAGTAACGGCACGGATGCGGGCACCGTCCAGGTGAAGGTGTTTCCAGCGGGAGTCTCCGCGGAGGGAGACGCGGTGGCGGTGGGCAACAAGCTCTTCTTCCAACTTCATGACTCACCCACCGGGATGGCGCAGCTCTGGGTCAGCGACGGGAGCGCCAGTGGAACCCGGCTCGTCAGGGCCTTCACCCCGGGCTTCAATGGCCCCGCGCTGCTCAGCGCCACCGCCATCAATGGTCGGCTGGTCTTCTTCCACCTGTCCCCGTCGGTGGCGGAGCTGTGGAGCTCGGACGGGACGAGCGCGGGCACGGTGCAGGTGGCGAGTCTCACCGGTGTCCTCGACCTCTACTTCAAAAACACATTGCAGGTGGGCAACGGCCTGCTCTTCTTCCGCGCTCAAGGCGGGGGCATGACGCTGTGGCGCACCGACGGCACGGTGGCGGGGACCACGTTCCTCAAGCAGTTGGACGCGGGAGCGGTGAGCATCGCGCAGGTGGGCCGGGCAGGGGACCAGGGCTTGTTCGTCCTGCGAGATGGCATGAACCACGAGGTGTGGAAGACGAATGGCACGGCCGTGGGCACCCTCCGGTTGGACACGTTCGGTCAGTCCGTCCGCCTCATTGGCGGACTGGGCTCGAAGGTATACCTGGCCAGGGGCGCGCAGCTCTACAGCCTGTCGCTGAGCGGCGGTGGCAGGACGTTTGTCACCACGCTGTCGCGCGACAACGCGAACCAGCGCCCCTCGGTCCTGCGGGCGGTGGCCTCCGGCGGCTCCCTCTACTTCTCGGTGGCGCTCGAGGGCTCGAGTCCCGTGCCTGACGACGTGAGGCTCTGGGTGACGAATGGAACGGCGTCGGGGACGCGCGAACTGTTCCGCTCGCTTCATCGCAGTGACGACTCCTACTCCCCCGTCTTCGCCACCGGTGCGGGCGACGTCTTCTTCACCGGCTCACCCGACGGTACGCGCAACAGGCCCTGGTTCACCCGTGGCACGGTGGCGACGACCGGACGGCTCGCGAACGTCAACGTCCCGGTGGTGCTTGGACTTGATCCAGATCCCTTCGTCCGCGCGGGCAGTCGCGTGTTCTTCCCCGCCATCGATGAGACCGGCCTGCAACAGCTCTGGTCCGTGCCAGCCTCGTTCTCCTGCCCGCCGGGATTGGCCGTGTCGATGTAACCTGGTTGCATGAGTGAGGGCCCGTGTCTGGCAATGCAATGGCACGGGCCACTCGAGCTTCCAGGGGGCGGTGCACCCCGGCTGCAAGAGTGTGCGCGGTGTTCAACGGCCGTCCGTTCTCGCGGCAGAATTGCGCGGGGCCGTGCACGGGTAGCGCGTGGTGGATGTGTGGCTTGCGATGAGGCGGGAGGGACATGTTAGCGGTGGGCCTCTCATGCGGTCCGCCATGGCGCGGTCCCCACACCCCGAGGTCACA
The DNA here is from genome assembly GCF_013372595.1 of Myxococcus sp. AM011. Lineage (NCBI taxonomy): Bacteria > Pseudomonadati > Myxococcota > Myxococcia > Myxococcales > Myxococcaceae > Myxococcus > Myxococcus sp. AM011. The sequence continues at coordinate 12,450 of NZ_JABXEM010000018.1, read as the reverse complement.
TCATGAAGACACTGTTCTCGAAGACGTTGCGCCTGGTGACCCTGGGCGCCCTGACGTGGGTCGGCGCGCCGGCCGTGGCGCAGACCGTGCCTTTCTCTCCCTTCGCGCCCTTCGAGCTGCGGGTGAACTTCCAGCCCGCCAACGTGGCGGTGCCGGCGGGTTTCGTCGCGGACTCGGGGCAGGTGTTCGGGAGTCGGGGCAATGGCCACACGTATGGATGGAGCGCGGACAACACGGCCAACACGCGAGACCGCGATGACGCGAACACGCCGTCCCAGGCCTACGACACCGTCATCCGCACGCAGAATGGCGGCAACTTCACCTGGGAGCTGGCCGTTCCCAACGGCTACTACCAGGTGCGGCTGGTGGCGGGAGACGCGAGCTTCTTCGACAGCGACTACATCTTCAGCGTCGAGTACTACGGCCACGTGTTGAAGGGCACGCCCACCACCGACAACCGCTTCGTCGAGGCGGTGACGACCGTCGACGTGAATGACGGCCGGCTGACGATTCGCAATGACAGCGCCGCGGTGAACAACAAGCTGGCCTTCGTGGAGGTGAAGCGGAAGTTCGGGGTGGACATCAACTTCCAGCCGGCCTCTGCCTCGCCGGTGGAGATCTACGCGATGCTCACCGACTACGGCCAGGTGTACGGGAGTCGGGCCTACGGCTTCATCTATGGATGGAACGTGGACAACACGGCCAACATGGTGGACGCGGGCTACGACATCGACATCCTCGCGCAGCGTCACGCGCGCATGCAGCAGGGAGGCGACCGCGTCTGGGAGATTGCCGTGCCCAACGGCGTCTATGAGGTGGAGCTCATGGCGGGAGACCCGAGCACGAAGAACGGCTCGTACCGCATCCAGGTGGAGGACTCGGTGCTGCTGAGTGGTGTGCCGACGGGGTACGGCTTCACCAATGGCTGGGGCGTGGTGGCGGTGTCGGACGGCCGGCTCACTGTTCGCAGCGCGCCAGGCTCCGCCAACAACAAGCTCAACTTCATCCGCATCCACCAGAAGTAGCCGCGAGTGCCCCGGAGCCGGGCGACTCCTTCCGGCCCATGCCCCCGGCGCCTCCTGGGCACCGGGGGCATCGAACGCTCGCTACTGCCCGAGCACGACGCGGAAGATCCGCTCGTTGCTGTTGTCGGGGATGCTGTCCTTGTCGCCCTGGTTGGTGGTGGTCATCCACAGGTTGCCATCGAGGGTCGGCTCGACGGTGCGCAGCCGGCCGTAGGTGCCGACGAAGTACTGCTGCACGTTGGTCAGCTCGGTGCCGCTGATGACCTCGCGGTAGAGCCGCGTGCCACGGGCGCAGGCCACGTAGAGGACGTCGCGGACCACCGCGATGCCGGAGCAGGAGCCTTCCGCCGTGGAGTAGGTCCGCTTCGGAGCGATGTACCCGGCCGTCGCGCAGCCCGAGCCGCCCTGGGACACCGTGCCTTCACAGTTCGGCCAGCCGTAGTTCCCACCCCGCTGGATGAGGTTCGTCTCGTCCATCACCGAGTTGCCGAACTCCTGCTCCCACAGGCGGCCCTGGGAATCGAACGCCAGCCCCTGCGGATTGCGGTGGCCGTAGCTCCACACGTAGTTGCCGAACGGGTTGTCGGACGGGATGGTGCCGTCCGCATTGAGGCGCAGCACCTTGCCAGCCAGGTTGTTGAGGTCCTGGGCATAGGCGCCGTTCTGGGCATCGCCCGTCGACGCGTAGAGCTTCCCATCCGGTCCGAAGCGCAGGCGCCCGCCGTTGTGGAACTTGTTGCGGCCGATGCCCGAGAGCAGCACCTGGAGCGAGGAGAGGGTGAGGGCACCGTTCTCGTACTTGAGGCGCACGATGCGGTTGTCCGTGGGAGAGGTGTGCATCACGTACAGCCAGCGGTCGGTGGAGAAGGTGGGAGACAAGGCCAGTCCCATCAGCCCGCCCTCGCCGTCGGTGCTCTGCACGTTGGGGACGGTTCCCACCGACGTCTTCTGGCCCGTCGCCGGGTCCAGGCGAACGATGTTCTGCGCGTCCCTGCGGCCGTAGAGGACCGTCCCGTCCGGCAGGTTCACCAGTCCCCACGGGATGTCCGTGTCGGTGGCGACCTGGGCGACGGAGCAGACGTCGTTCGCGCAGGCCTGTCCGGTGGTGACCGTGGCGGCCGAACTCTGGGCCGAAGCATTGGCCTGCGCGTCACGGGCCACCACGGTGTACGCGTAGGCCGTGTTCGGGGAGAGGCCGCTGTCGACGAACGTCGTCCCCGGCGGAGCGCCGGACACCGTTCCAATCTTCACGCCCCCTCGGAACACGTCGTAGGCGCTCACGCCCACGTTGTCGGTCGACGCGCTCCAACTCACCGTCACGCTGGTGCCCAGGGCGGTGGCGGTGACGCCCGTCGGAATGCTGGGGGCCTGGGTGTCCACCTGGCACGGCGGAGGGGTGATGGTGAGCGTGGCGCTGCCCTGCGAGACGTTGCCCGCGGCATCCCGCGCATTGACATACAGGCCCCACGTCGCCCCGGGGACCACCGTCAAATCGGTGGACACCACGGCGCCGGAGACGGCCTTCATGTGCTGACCGTCGTGGTAGATGTCATAGAAGGCGACCCCCTGGTTGTCCGTGGAGGGCGACCACGTGAGCGTGGCCGAGTCGCACGTCACGTTGGACAGGACGAGTCCCGTGGGCACGGTGGGAGGCTGGGTGTCGGGCGGCAGCGACCACTGCTGGTTCGTCTGGCCGTTGCAATTCCAGACCGCCACCGGAGAGCTGTTGGCCGTGGCCTGACCGGACACATCCAGACACAGCGAGGTCGCCGTATGGACCACCGTGCCGTTGGAGTTGCGGACCCACCGCTGGTTCGCCGCGCCGGTGCAGGCGCTGATGACGGCTCGGCCTCCCGCGCTGGCGGTAGCAGGCTGGACGCACCAGGCGCCGTCGAACACGCGCAGCTCGCCCTCGGGCGTGAACAGGAACCGCTGGTTCGCCTGCGCGTGGCAGTCGTAGATGTTGAGCCCTTGCCCCGATGTCTGGCTGTTCTGGGACACGTCGAGGCAGCGGCCGGACTGCACGCCGATGAGCCGGGTGCCCGCCGTGACCGCGGCGGTCTGCGTGGAGAGTTCCGAGTCGCTCCCCGCCTTCTCCCCGCAGGCAGCGGCGGTGACGAAGAGCAGGGCGAGGGCTGTGCGGCGAGCTGCGAAGGGCAGGTGACGAAGGTGCATTGACACGCTCCTGGGTGTTCCATCTCCTTCCTGGTATTCCGGATTCGGCTCAAGTGAACTTTCCGCGCCGACACCCACGGATGTTGAAACCCAATCAGCAGGAGCCCGCGAGCGCACGGCACCCCGCAGCCAGCTCGCACCTTTTCGTCAGGAGCGGATCTGCTTCGGTGAGGAGGGGGCGGTTTCGCCATAAATATATGGCGGGGGCATATGGCAATGTGAAGGCATTCGCAATGCCATGGCGTCTCTGGGACGTGGCGTGTTTCAATTCCTCTCCAACCCGCCTCCAACGGATGGAGGCGAAATCCAGAGGGTGGCCCGATGATTTCGTTGAAGCGTGCGGCGTATTTCGCGCTGGCGGCAGCTGGGCTCGTGGCGTGCGGACCGATGGACCCGCGAGAGCAGGAGCTCTCCCAGGCGGAGAACGGCCTGCAGACGTGCCAGGTTTTCGACGCATTGTCCTACGTCTCTCAACAAGATGCCTGCGATATGGCCCGGTCTCAGGGAGAGCAGTTCTGCGCGAGCCTGGGCGGCGTCGAATACGTGGGGCCCTGCTTTCACTCCGCCTTCTCGAACCCTTGGCGCGGTGGCCACGGCGTCTGCTGCAACCAGTAATCCCTGTCGAAGGAGAAGCCCGTCATGAAGCAATTTCTTGGTGTCTTCGCGGCACTTGTCGTCTCGACCCTGGTGGCCTGTGGCGGTACGGCGCCCGTCGAGGCGCCCGAGTCGCTCGGTCAGGATTCGAGCGCCCTCGTTTCATGTTCCACGGAGTGCTCGACGGGCCCGTCGCTCTCCTGTTGGGGCAACTCGTGCTCGGCGTCCAACAACAGCTACGTCCAGTGTGACGGCGTCTATCAATACTGCCCCACCACGCCCCCGCCTGCCATCGACTGTAGCTGGTCGAGCCAGGCCTGTGTGAACGTCCTGGGCACCGGCTGCTCGCCCCCGGGCTCCCGGCGCAAGTGCTGCATCGGGGACGAGCCCTTCGGCAACTGCCAGTGCACCACCAGCAACGTCTGGACGTGCACCGTCCCCAACGAGGACCCGTAGGCCCTACGAGGCTCTGCTGACCTCCATCCAGGGCCGACGGTGACGGACGGCCTCGGTACGACGCGGGCCGCGCGGACAGTCATCTGTTCGCGCGGCCCCGGCGCTCGTGGGCTGACAGAGACGCGTGGCGCGGATCTCCAACCCGGCCGTCGAGGGATTCCCGCCCGAGAGGCCTTCCGTTTCCCACGGCGGCCCGCACCGCGACAGCGCTTGCGGGCGCTGCTCAACGAAGACTCTTGAACGCTCTCGCATGCGGACGCTGTCTGGCTTGTGCCCCGAGCAATAGGCTCTCACGACGAGGCACGTTCCACGTGGGAGGGCATGGATGACGTCTGATAAAGATCGGGTGCGGGAGTTTGCTCGCAGGTACGCGGAGGCGTGGTGCAGCGGCGATCCAACGAGAGTCGCCGCCCACTATGTACCCGGCGGGGTGATTGCCATCAATGGTGGGGCGCGCACGGAGATAACGAAGGCGGCGCGATCGTTCATGGACGCGTTTCCCGACATCCAGGTGTTCATGGATGACGTCATCGTGAAGGAAGAGACGGTCGAGTTCCACTGGACCCTCACCGGCACGAACACGGGGCCTGGCGGCACCGGGAGGCCCGTCCGAATCTCTGGCTTCGAGGCGTGGACGCTCGGAGACGACGGGCGCGTCATCGAAGCGACGGGGAGCTACGACTCGAACGAGTACGCCCGTCAGCTCCAGCAGGGCGCGGCGGCGACCTCATAGCGCTGGCCCTGCCGGACAGTCCCCGCGCGAAGGTCGCTTCCGCGCGGGGTCCTTCCGGTGTGCTGCTCGGGTCAGAGGGTGGGGTAGTCGATGTAGCCCTTGGCGCCACCGCCGTAGAGCGTCTTCTTGTCGAGCGGGGTCAGGGGCGCGTTCTCACGCAACCGGCGCACGAGGTCCGGGTTGGAGATGTACAGCCGGCCGAAGGAGACCAGGTCCTCTCCCGCCTCGACGGCCTTGCGCGCGAGCTCTCCGTCGTAGCCGTTGTTGACCATCCACGCGCCCTTGCCGCCCGCGTCGCGGTACGCCTTCTTCATCGCGGCGTAGTTGAACGGGCGGTCCTCCATCTCACGCGGCCCCCCGGTGGCGCCCTCGATGACATGGATGAAGGCGAGACCGAGCTTCGCCAGCTCCCTCACGACGTACTCGAAGAGCGGCTGCGGGTCGGAGTCGAACGCGTCGTTGGCGTTGGTGACGGGGGACAGGCGGATGCCCGTGCGCCCGGCGCCCACGGCGTCAATCACCGCGCGCGTGACTTCCAGCAGCAGGCGGGCCCGGTTCTCGAGGCTTCCGCCGTAGTCGTCCGTGCGCTGGTTGGAGCCCGTCTTGAGGAACTGGTCGAGCAGGTAGCCATTGGCGCCATGAATCTCGACCCCATCGAAGCCCGCGACCTCCACCGCGTCGCGAGCGGCACGGGCGTAGTCGCGAATGATGCCGGGGAGCTCCGCCGCCTCCAGCGCGCGAGGAACGGAGGTGGGCTCGAACGTGGGGACTCCGTCCCTGAACAGCACGGTCCGGGTCTTGGCGACGATGGCCGACGGTGCGACGGGCGCCCCGTTGCCCGGCTGCAGCTCCGTGTGGGACACGCGCCCGACATGCCAGAGCTGGGTGACGATGCGGCCACCGGCCTCGTGCACGGCGCTCGTGACCTTCTTCCACGCGGCGAGCTGCTCGGGAGCATACAGCCCGGGCACGTCGGCGTAGCCCTGTGCCTGGGGGCTGATGGCGGTGGCCTCGCTGATGAGCAGCCCGGCGGAGGCGCGCTGGGCGTAGTAGGTGGCGGCGATGTCCGGGGGGATGGCGTTGGGGGAGCGGTTGCGCGTCAGCGGCGCCATCACGATGCGATTGGCGAGGCGCAGGTCACCCGCGGTGGTCGGGTCGAAGAGGGTAGGCATGTGCGTGTCGTGAGTCCGAGGGGGAGAGGCGGCCCACCGTAACGAGCCGCCCTCCACGCCACCAGACCAGTGTGCTGGGATTCGTCGCGACCCGGGCCCGCGAGGGCGAGTCGGAGGGCCGAGGGGCTCCGTGCCCGCCAGCCTGCATGGACCCGAGGGGCGCGGTGGCAACTGGCTTGCAGTGGGCTCCAAAGACGTCGACGTGCCCTTCATCGTCCGCGCCCGCCCGCGGTGCTTCAGACCTCCAACACCTTCGAGGTGTGCGGCGACACCTGCATCAGGCGGACGGAGTCCATTCCCAGTTGAGTGGCGATGGCGAGCAGCGCCGCGTGGCCGTATGTGTAGGAGTTGTACTTGAATTCGCCGTGGTTCGGGTCGAAGACATACCAGTCCTGCCAGGCCATTCCATGGGACCGGTAGATGCCGACGGCGTGCGCCCGGGTCGTGTTCATCTCCGCGAAGAAGAGGAGGTAGGCCGTCTGCTTGGCGACCCGGGACAAGATGTCCGTGAAGGAGGTGACCAGGCCGGGGAGGGAGTTGGGTGTCAAATCCCAGTGTCCGACCCCGGCAAGGTGAAGATTGAACGCGAGGGCGAGCTTGGATTCGGTGGGGGTCAGCCATGCGCCATTGTCGAAGAACCGGCCCCTGGTGATGGCATTGATCTTCAGGCTGTCCGGGTCTTTTCCAGGTTCGAACTCCTCGGAGTCGATGCGTCGATTCAGCTGCGCGGAGTGTCTCGAGAACTGAAGTTGCCTGACGTTGTGTGCATCGGAGTCCAGTTGGTTCTGGTAGTCCCGATGCTGTTTCGTCACTTCTGGGAGGTCGAGGAGGATCTTGCCGATTCGTTGAGCGGAGGTCTGCTTGAGGGACCATTTCATCCAGATATCCGCCGACAGGATCTCCCTTGCCCATCGACAGGCAAAGGCGAAGCACAGGTTCCCACCGTTGTGCTCTCGCTGCCGCATGGGGTGATACGCATTGGCGTTCTGCGAGAGCAAATCCCCGTAGGTCGGGCCGGTCAACATGGGTTGGCTTGTTCCGGGTTCTGAGGGCGAGATGGGCCTGACGAGCGCAGCCCCTCCCCGCGGCTCATGGCGAGGCTGCGAGCCTGCAATTGCGCGGCCAGCAGGCCGCACGCGGGGGATGGCGGGGCCGTCCGAGAGCTCGAAGGTCCGGGCTCGCTCAGTCGCGAGAGGAGGGTCGTGCGGTTTGCGTTTCAGGCAAACGCAGGTGCGTCCCTGGAAAACGCGTGCCTCTTCGCGGATGAGCCGTATACCTACAGCGCCAGCTTCTGGAAGCGCACCGAGATGTACACCCCGTATTTCTGAGCGGGCTCACTTGTCGTCACAGGCGGGCGCTACGCCGACGCCGTCGTGCGCTGGCTTGAGGCGTCATCACGGCGCATCGGTTGGGCCTTCCCATACGTCAGTGACCGCCACACCCACTCCGCGGGGCCGAAGCGGAACCGCGACAACCACAGGTGGCTCCACACCACCTGGACGGAGAAGACCGTCAGGCAGTAGGCCACGCACGCCGCGGGGCCCAGTTTCGTTATGAAGCCCAAGCCGTACCCGTAGAAGAACAGCGCGCTGATGACTGACTGTGACAGGTAGTTCGTCAGCGCCATGCGTCCCACCGGCGCGAGCAGACCGAGGAAGCGCTGCCAGGTGGCTCGCTGGAAGAGGAGGGTGATGCCAGACACGTAGACGGCCGCGAAGCCCAGCTCGCCCAGGTTCCGCAGCGGCGCGGTGACGAAGGGCACCCACGTCGGCAGCGTCTCTGGGGTGAAGACCTTCTTCAGCATGAGCTGCTGCAGCACCAGGCCGCTGCCGCTGCCAATCACCCCGGCCACCAGCCCCCACCCGAGGAACTGGCGGAACAGCCGCAGGTGTCGGGGCACGTCGTGGAACAGGCGGCAACTTCCCGGCCACCAACAGGGAGAACGCCTGCCAGGTGGCGATGTCGACGAGCGACGCGTCGTTCAGCTTCGCGAGGACCTGCTCTCGCGGCAGGAACGCCCAGCCGCTGAACCACACCATCACATTGGAGATGAACACGCCGCACAGGGCAAACCCACGCAGTGTGTCGAGCAGCGCCAGTCGCTCGCTGGACTCCACGGGACGGGCTTCGGCGCTGGGGGTGGAGACCTCGGAAGGGGAGGGCGTCATGCCAGGAGAAACCGTGGGCAACCTGAGCCCGCCTGCCCATATTCCTCAGCCGAGCAACTTGCGACGGCTCGTGTCGAGGATCTCCTTGGAGAGCCGGGGGTTCGACTCGGCGACGGCGCGCGCGAGCACCACCGCGCCCACCACCTCGCTCCAGAGTCTGACGGCCTGCTCGCGTCGCGCGGCGGAGGACACGTCGGGCGTCGTCTCCGCCAGGTGGTCCGTGATGATGCCGAGCACCTCCTCGAGCCCGCCCGTGAAGCTCGCCTTCACCTCCGCGCCCTGCCGTGACGCATCCGCCGCCAGCGCGGCGACGGTGCACCCGCTTGCCGGGTCATCCCGGTGTTCGAGCGACAGGTAGTGCTCGATGAAGCGCTTCCAGGCCCTGGCCCGCGACTGCCGCAGCTCCTCGGCGAGCGCGGCGTTGGCGCTCCCGAGTGCTCCCGCGATGACCTCCGCCGCCAGGGCCTCCTTGGAGTCGAAGTGGTTGTAGAAGCCGCCGTGGGTGAACCCCGCCTCCTTCATCAAATCCGCGACGCCCACCCCGTCAAAGCCTCGCTCACGAAAGAGCCTCCCGGCGGTCTCCAGGATGTGCCGCCGGTTCTCGGCCGCCTGTTCCTTCGTGAGTCGCATCTTCCACTCCTCCCAGCCCCGCGGGTCCACGGCGGGTCCGCTTGACGCGTTGGATGCCGCTCATTACTCATCGTCTCGATTCAATGATGGTCGTCATTATTATGGCTGGCAGGCAAGGGTCTCCGCAAGCAGCGGGCGGCCTGTCGGGCCCGTGGACGACGGGATTCCTTCCCAGCAGCTCTTTTGAACGAAGTGGAGACGGGTCATGAGCAAGCACTCTGGAAAAGTCGCGGTCGTCACGGGCGGTACCTCGGGCATTGGCCTCGCCGCGGCGCAGCGACTGGCCAACGAGGGGGCGCACGTGTTCATCACGGGGCGTCGGCAGGGAGAGCTCGACGCGGCGGTGAAGCAGATTGGGAAGAACGTGACGGGCGTGCGGGGGGACGTGGCGAAGCTCGAAGACCTGGACCGCCTCTACGACACGGTGAAGCGCGAGAAGGGCCACCTGGACATCGTCTTCGCCAACGCGGGCGGAGGGGAGTTCGCGCCGCTGGGCTCAATCACCGAGGAGCACTTCGACAAGACCTTCAACTCCAACGTGAAGGGGCTCTTGTTCACCGTGCAGAAGGCGCTGCCGCTCTTGCGCGAGGGCGGCTCCATCATCCTCAACGCGTCCACCACGTCGTCGACGGGAACGCCCGCCTTCAGCGTGTACAGCGCGACGAAGGCGGCCGTGCGCTCGTTCGCGCGCAACTGGGTGCTCGACTTGAAGGGCCGCAAGCTGCGCGTCAACGCCATCAGCCCCGGGCCCATCAACACGCCGGGGCTCAGCGGACTGGCGCCAGGGCCAGAGCAGAGCGCGAAGTTGCTGGAGGAGATGGCCAGCGGAATCCCGCTGGGTCGCCTGGGGCGCCCGGATGAGGTCGCCCAGGTCGTGTCCTTCCTCGCCTCGGATGAGAGCAGCTTCGTCAACGGCGTCGAGCTGTTCGTCGATGGAGGCATCGCGTAGATCTGACAGAATCCCAGCCAGCCTCGCGGCCGGGACCTGCCCGGAGCCGCGAGGCCAGGAGGAACAGACCTCAGTAGTTCAGGTTGACCGCGAAGTGGAACGTGTCACCGGACGCGTCATCCACGTCCGCGCGGTAGTCGAAGTTGGTGCCGCTGCGGTAGTACCAGAGGTAGCCGCCCGCGCCGACGTTGCGGATGACCTGGTTCTGGATGTTGAGCGTCACGTTGCCGGAGGTCGGGCACACGGCGGTCTTGTGGTAGTCCACGTTGCCGCGCTGCGCGTAGGCGCCACCGCCCCAGTTGGTGAGGCACATCTTCCAGTCGTAGGCCGCGTTGCAGAAGTTGTCCTGGAACCAGGTGATGTCGCACGGACCGTAGGCCGCGGCGCTCGTGTTGCCGGAGGCCAGGCCGTCCTTCACGATGGACTCACCGCGCTCGGACGCACCCTCGGCGTCGCGAGGGGCGGGGGACGTGCGCATCAGCTCATAGCGCTGCTGGGCGATGCCGAGCGCCTGGGGCACGTCGCCGCGGCCGGTCAGCTTGCTCCACGCCGCCGCGGGGCCCACGCCGTCGATGGCCGCCGGAGGGTTCGGGTAGATGCCGGCCTCCATGACCATGACTTCACCGTCCGCCAGCTCCAGGAACTCGACCACGTTGCCGTTGTCGCGCTCCACGCGCGCCAGCACCGACGCGGGCGTCTGCGCCTTCTCCGCGGCGGCGGTGTCGGCGCCCTCGGTGCCGCAGCCCGCGGCGAGGACCATCATCATGACTCCAGGGACGAAACGCTTCATTGGGACTTCTCCCGAGCAACGCTCCTGGCGCTGCTCCAGTGGTGGGGTTGGGTTCAATCGCGCGCCGTCGGCGTGCTCCCATGCCTTGAGCAACGGCCGTGCCGCGCGGGCTCCAGGGGGAGTGCGAGGAATCAGGGGCACTCGAGGACAAAGACGGCCGGCAAGTCCTGCCGTGTCACAGGCTGCTCTTGCCGTCTCCTTGCCCCCACTGGAAATGCAATGGCGGACAAGTGCAGGCCTCTGGCGGCCACACGTCGGGCGGCCGGGAGGGAAGTAGGGCAGACTCGGTGGATGAGGGCCCCGGCGCCACGGATGGCGCGGTGGGTGGACGGGCAGTGCCCGTACCAGGGGCCGGGAGCAAGCCTATGAAGCACAAGGAAGCCAGGATGGTGTCTGTCGATGGCCCGGCGGGTCGGCTGATGGCGACCGTCGAGGGCGACGGTGGCATCCCCACCCTCTTGCTGCACGATGTCGCCGCGGACCGGACGCACTGGGCCGAGACGCAAGCGGGCCTCGCGACGCGCAGCGTGGCCTTCGACCTTCGGGGGCTGGGTGAGAGCAGCGGCTCTCGTGGCCCCTTCGGCGTGGAGGCGGCGGTGGAGGACATCGTCGCGGTCGCCGATGCGCTGACTCCCGAGAAGTTCGTCCTGGTGGGGCATGGCTTCGGAGCCGCGGTGGCCGGCGCCTTCGCCGCGTACTACCCCGAGCGCCTGGCGGGCCTCCTGTATGTCGAAGCGCCGGGAGACCTGCGCCGCATGCCGAAGGCCGAGGCGGAGGCCTGGCTCGACAACTTCAGCGCCGCGAAGTACGGCGTCTTCCACGAGCACTGGCTCACGCCCCAGCTCCTCGCCGCGAAGGATTCCACGCGCGTGCTGGTGATGAAGACGATGCGCACCTCGCGTCGCGAGGCCATCGCGGGAAATCTGGAGTCATTGCTCGTCCATGACCCGGACGCGGCCTTCGAGCAGTTCAAGGGCCCCACGCACGCGCTGGTGGCCTCCACCGGCCCGGAGACGCTGGTGGGCCAGCGTCCCGACCTGTCCCGCTCCGTGGCGCCCCACGCGAGTCACTGGCTGATGCTCGACTCGGCGAAGTGGTTCCACACGGAGATCGTCCGCTTCCTCGGGCAGTGCCGGCACCATCCCTGAGCCGGCACTGCCGCCTCACCTCGCTCAGGTCAGGGCAGCGGCGCCAGCTCCGGCACCATGGGCACGCGGCGCGCGCCGGGGCCATTGGGCGTGGCCGCGTACGTCGCGCCCTGGCCGATGGGCGGGTTCCACACCGAACTGGAGCGGAACGGCTGCGGCGTGGCGTCACGCGCGTCCCCTGCGTGTAGACCCTGAACTCGTCGAAGCGTGCCAGGTCGTCCTGGCTCGCGAGCAGGCCCACGCGCGTGGCGGACTGGTGGTCGGAGTCGTTGACGCCGCCCTTGAGCACCCCGTGTTGGAGGGATTCAGGCTCCACGTCTGGGCGCCTTGCCTCCGGGGCGCCCACTGGCTCCGAGCCGCCGCAGCCCGTTCCCAGTGACAGCAGGGGGAGACGCACTGGAAGGCGCGGGACACGGCGAAGGCATCCGCCCCTGGCGGAAAATTGGCCACTGGCAGCAACTTTCACCCGGACGGGCGGAGAATCCGATAAACAAATTGGTCGATTGGTTTTTTACCCGCGACCGCAGGCTGCCTCCGAAGAGTGAGAGTCCATGGCCCCGATTCGCCGCGCCGACACCCCGACACCCTTCGCCGTGCCCCAGCCGAAGGT